>NZ_CBFIHX010000079.1:0-17161 GCF_965662505.1 Pseudomaricurvus sp.
CCCAGGGGCAGTTTGCCGGTATCGCCGGGAGTTGATACCGAATCGCTCAGAAAAGGACATCTTTGCCGCATGGTCTATGCTTGCTGAACAGGTTATTTACTCAGGAACTCCAGCAAGGAACCCCTAATGCAAAACCGTGCTCCGCTTCTCCTGTTCAAGCAGGTATTCTTTTGTGTTTTGATCGCACTGCCTGTCTGGGCACAGGCTATCGAGTGGCCACAGGTAGTCGATACCAGTGAAGGGCCGTTGACGGTCTATCAGCCACAGCCGGAAACCTTGGAGGGCAACACCCTCAGTGCCCGGGCAGCCATGTCCTTTACGCTGAAAAATGAAGACCCCACCTTTGGGGTGTTCTGGTTTACTGCCAAGCTGGATACGGATCGTAGCGAAGATCAGGTGACGGTGCGCAATCTCAAGGTCAGTAAGGTGAAATGGCCAGAATCCAAGGATGCGGGACAGCAGCGTTTTATCTCTGCCGTGAACAAGGCGCTGGAGAATGTTCAGTTCAAAACCGGGCTGTCTTTACTCACCGCCAGTCTGGAGTCGGCCAAGAAAGAAAAAGCCAGTCTGGCGGATATCAAAAACGACCCTCCTGAAATTATTTTTAAGCAAGAGCTGGCGGTGTTGTTGAATTTCGACGGTGAGCCCAAGTTCTCTACTATTGATAACAGTTCTTACGAGCGGGCGCTGAACACTCCGATGACGGTGGTGCGAGACACAAAGTCCCGCAAGGTCTACCTCACCAGTGGCTATTACTGGTATGAGGCCGACAAGGTGTTAGGGCCTTATCAGCAAACCCAGAACCCGCCGTCGGATCTGGTGCAAATGGCTCCGAAGCCCGAAGGTGATAAACCCGACCGGAAAACCGCACCGCTGGTGGTGGTGTCGACCAAACCCACTGAGCTGATTTCTTCGGATGGCAAGGCCGATTGGAAAACCCTGTCGGACGGTAAGCTGATGTATGTGAGCAATACGGAGACGCCCTGGCTGCGTGAACTGGCCACGGGCAATATGTATGTATTGTTGTCTGGTCGCTGGTTCCGTGCCAAACAGGAATCCGGTCCCTGGACGTTTGTGCGCGCCGATGAGTTGCCCCAGAGTTTTGCCGATATTCCTCCGGCGTCTGATCTGGGGGGGCTGCGGGTGTCGGTTGCAGGAACGGATGAAGCGGAAGAGGCGGTGCTGGACGCAGCGGTTCCACAAACCGCAGCTATCAGTCGAAAAGACGCCAGCTTCAGAGTGGAATACGATGGCTCGCCCAAGTTTCAGAAAATCAGCGGCACCCATGTGGCCTATGCGATCAATACCAGTTCGCAAGTGATCGAAGTGGAGGGCAAGTATTACGCGGTGGATAACGGAGTCTGGTTTAAAGCTGACACTCCGACCGGTCCCTGGAAAGTGGCGGATGAGATCCCCAAAGACGAAATTGCCAAAATTCCGCCCAGCTCACCGGTGTACAACATCACCTACGTCGATATTTATGAGTCCACACCTGAAGTGGTTTATGTCGGCTATACCCCCGGTTACATGTGGTCCTATCCTTATTTTGGTGTGCCCATTTACGGCACAGGCTGGCATTACCCCCCCTATTGGGGCGGCGGTTTTTACTACCCAAGGCCACCCACCTGGGGCCTTAATGTGGGTTACAACCCCTGGACGGGCTGGACCTTCGGTCTGAGCTGGAGCAACGGCTTTTTTAACTTTGGCATGAGCTGGGGTGCAGGCTGGCATGGCGGTTATCGACCGGGTGCCTGTTGCGGCGGTTGGTATGGCGGTGGGTATCGAGGGCCGGTGGTGATCAATACCGGTGACATTAACATCGGCAATCGAGTGAACGTGGGCAACAAGCTGGTCGCTGGCAACACCAATAACTTTAAGCGAAACATTCAACAGAACAATCGGGTGACCAACCTGTACAAGAATACCGATAACCAAACCCGTCTGGCGTCCAAAGAGCAGGTGAAGCATGATTTTCAGAATGCGCGTGCCAGTCGCGACAAGGCCAACAACGTCTTTGCCGACCGGGACGGCAATGTACTCAAACACGACAATGGTCAGTGGCAGGAGCGGGCGGGCAATACCTGGAAAAGTCTGCCCAGTGAACAGCAGCAGGCGATCAAACAAAAAGCGCAATCGATCGACCGGCAAAATGTTCAACAGAAGGTTCAGTCTATCGATAGGCAGCAAGTTCAGCAGCGAGCCCAATCAATTGATCGGGAGAGACTGAATTCCTCCATCAGCAATCGGAATCTGCCGTCCAACCTAAACCAGCGCATGCAAAGTGCACCTCATCAACAGCGTATGAAGCAGCTTAACGGCGCGAATCGAGCTCGTCAGATGGGAATGCAGCGACAGCAGATGCGGCAATCGATTCGCTCGTTCCGGTAAAGCTGTGATGTAGCGCCGGGCGTGGTACTTTAATCTGGACGCGCACAGATGAGCGGAAGAGCAAATGATGTGATCGCAATGAGTCAGACTGTGTATTTCAAATAACTTCGGCAGGGGTTAATTGTTTGTCAGAGCAAGGATCAATCGGTCTATATCTGTCTGTGTGTTATAGAAAGACGGGGATACGCGGAAGTAGTGACGGTAGAGGCTAATGTTAATATCCGCGGCGTTGAGTTTATCCTTCAGTTTTTCCGCAGCATTCTCACACGCAAAGGAAATAATGGGTGAGGTGGATTCTGGTGGGGTCATGGGAATAAAACCATATTGGGGCAAGGTGTCGCGGAGTTGTTGCAGCAGCGGTTGACGCCACTGAGCAATGTTCTCCAGCCCCAGATGGTGCAGATACTCTAGCGAGTAACGTAAGGCCACTATTGCACTGTGAGCGAGATTGCCTGATCCCATTTTTCCCGCAATCCCGGTTTTACTTTGCGTTTCCAGCAAAACTTGAGCAGGTGTGTCAAAGGGCAGATGGTGAGTATCGATGCTGGCCGCTTGATGCAATCCCGATTGAGTTCTTCTCAGTAAATGTTGCCGATCCCGGCGCACGTAGAGAAAGCCGGCGCCGTAATCGCCCATTAACCATTTGTAGGTCGCGCAGGCAGCGAAGTCGACGTCTGTCTCGTGCAGGTTAAGCGGCATGGCGCCAGCTGCCTGAATAATATCAGCGTATACGAGTACGCCTTTGGCGTGAGCCAGGGCACAGAGCGATGTTAAATCGTGTTCAAACCCAGCCACATTGGATACCAGAGATACCGCCAGTAATTGGGTTCCGGGCGTGAGTGCTCGGTCAATTTCTTCCAGATCTATACGGTGGTTGTGGGCTTTGACAATGTGCAGATCCAATCCCTGTTTGGCAAACTCATTGTACATAAACAGAGAACCACTGAAATGAAAGACATCGGTGACGACCCGGCTTTGGCTCAATGTTTGCCGATCCAGCAAGCCCAGTCCAGCGACGATCAGGCTCTCGGCTGCAGTCGTGCCGGATACCCAGGCGAGTTCGTCAATATCCGCTGATATCAACTGGGCAAACAGTGCCGTTGCTTCTTGTTGAGTGGTGGTCAGAGCTTCGGAGTCTTCATGCGTCTTGCCCTGACGGGTCTCGATATGGTGTTGCATGGCTTTGGCAGCACCGTCAGGTACAGGATGCATGAAGGCGCCATTAAGATAGGTTGAGGTCAGGGAAAAATTATGGAGAGCATCCTGCAAGCCTGCGGTCTGATGTGCTGAGTCGTTCATCTAGCTATCACTCAATTGCAGCTCTGGAAATCATTGTGCTAACCGAATCCCCATGAATTGCCAGCGTTCATCAGGGTGGAAAAAGTTGCGATAACTTTTGCGGGCATGCCCTTCTGCAGTGGCAATAGAAGCACCTCTGAGCACCATCTGGTTTATCATGAATTTACCATTATATTCACCCACCGCTCCCGACGACTTTTTAAAACCTGGGTAGGGTAAATAGGCGCTGTTTGTCCATTCCCAACGCTGTCCCCAGTTTATATGGTCAGCTGCGACTTCCCATTCGGCTTCCGTGGGCAAACGCATATCTTTCCAGGCGGCGTAGGCGGCAGCTTCGTAGTAACTGACATGGCAAACTGCTTTATCCAATGGCAGGGGTTGTAATCCGTCAGCGGTGTAGCAAAGCCATTGGTTGTCTGAATGATGCCAGTAAAGTGGGGACTGAATTTGATGTTGTCTGACCCAGTCCCAGCCTTCAGCGTGCCAGTGCTGAAACTGCTGATAGCCTCCGGCCAGGACAAACTCAAGGTACTCTCTGTTGCTGACTGCTCGCTGGTGAATTTGAAAGTTCTGCAGATAGGCTTTATGTCTGCCGTGTTCGTTGTCAAAACTGAATGCCGGAACATCTTCCTCAGGGCGAGGTTCATGTCCGATTTCATACACTCCTTCCGGAATGCTGACCCAGTTATTCTCAGCGGTGAGATCAGGATCTGTCAGCGGTATGCTTGCCGGCAGTAGCGGGTTGTGTCCCAGAATGTACTTGATGTCTGTGATCAGTAGTTCCTGATGTTGTTGCTCATGGTGAATCCCAAGGGTGATCAGTGCCGCCAGTTCGGCTGGCGCAGTGGTGGTAGTCAATAAGACATGCATGGCATTGTCTACGTAGTGTCGGTAACGGTAGACCTCTTCCACCGTGGGGCGGCTCAGGTTTCCTCTGTCAGTGCGCACCACTCGGCTGCCGACAGATTCGTAGTAGCTGTTGAAGATAAAATTATAACGGTCATCAAACAGTTGATAGTCGGAGAGGTGGGGTTGCAGGACAAAGGTTTCGAAAAACCAGCTGGTGTGACCAAGGTGCCACTTGGGCGGACTGACCTGTTCGATGGGCTGTACACCAAAGTCTTCTGTCTTGAGATTGGCGCAGAGATCTTCGCTAACGGACCTCGTTAGACAATACTGTTCGAGTAAAGGGGTATTAGCTGTCACGTTTCCTGGCCTTTCTGTACGCCTCTGATAGCGAAATCCGGATCACTGTACTTTCCAGACGGCATCCATAAACCACTGTTTTGAATCAAAGCAGTGTGAAATTGTTTTAAAGCCTGACTCACACGCCAGCTCATCTATCTCCTCGCGATCGTACTTTTGCGATACTTCCATGTAGACGGGTTCGTTTTCCCGGAACGAGATTTCCTCTCCGGAAATGGTCGCGGTCTGCTTTGTTAAGCTCATCAGAAAACTCCGACAGGCGCCGCTGTCCGGATCGTAAGTCTGAAAGTGCTCGAACTGATCCAGGTCAATATCGCCGTTGAGTTGAGTATTGATTCGACGCAGCAGGTTCAGGTTGAACTCACTTGTCAGTCCATCTTTATCATCGTAAGCGTGGAGTATCGTTTTCGGGTTTTTTTTAAGATCAAAGCCCACAATCGCCAGATCTCCTGGGCTGAGCAGACTGGAGAGGCGTTTGCAGAATTCAGTGGACTCTTCTGGCTGCATATTGCCGATATTGGAGCCGAGAAACAGCACTACCTTGCGCCGGGAAGATTGTTGGCAAATACGTTTCAGTGCATCAAAGTAGTCCCCTTCATGGGGTTGAACCTTGAGGGCGGGCAGTTTTTCCCCAAGATGTTGTTTTAACACCGAAAGAATATGACCGGAAATATCAATCGGTTTATAAGTGAATGCAGGATCTGCTTCCAGTAAATGGTGCAATAAATAAAAAGTTTTGGTGGCATCACCTGCTCCCAATTCAATCAGGTCAAAGGGTGTGCCCGGTGCCTGTATGGGGAACGCTAGCTCGGAGGTCTTGTTTTGAAAGACATCCAGTTCACAGCGTGTCAGGTAATAATCGGGACAGGCCATGATTTGTTGAAAAAGACGGTCGCCATATTCATCGTAGAAATACTTTGAATGAAGGTATTTTTGTTTGCTGGTCAGACCCTGCAAAACGTCGTCGAGAAAACTGGTGGGGGCTGAGTTGTGGCGGTTCTCTGCCGTAGATTCAACTTTCATGAGAGTATTCATCAACATTAACAATGTGGATTTTACTGCGGCGCATTTTTCCGCATAGCAGCGTCTTGTTGCTTCGTCTATCTCTGATGGGCTCATGATCAGGGACATTACGATTAACTCTAGACGGAATAGCGGCACTCGTCGAAAAAAAGCTGAGAAAACGGTGTCGAACAAGTTTCAGAGCTGGCGCTTGTAATAAGAAAAGACCAAAAGCAGGCTTTTAGTCTTTTCTTTGACAAATAGCTCAAGGATTTTGGTTGATGGGGTATTCAGTGATAATGCAGTTCTGTGGCTTTGCCGTGGAATATTTTATAAGAAAAGGCGGTGTACATCAGAATCACCGGTATCACCACAATGGCGCCCCACAGAATAAACCGCAATGACTTGGGTGCGCTGGCCGCTTCCCAAATGGTCATCTGACCGGGGACGATCTCCGGAAAGAAACTGAATCCTAATGCGCTAAAGCACAGGATAAAAATGGCAATCACCATAACAAACGGCAGCCAGCAGTGGCGATCTTTGTCCTTGGGCAGGCGTGCCAGCAGAATGTCGTTAAAAATAAACGCGAAAAAACACAGCGCAGGAATCAGCAGAGCGAACATCACCAGCGGGTATTCAAACCAGCGACTGAAAACACCAGGGTTCACCATCGGGTTGACCGCAGACACGGCAATCACCCCGACAAAGGTCGCGCGGCCACTGAGGCGTGTCCAGCGAACGGCCTGTTGCTGCAGCACGCCTTCGGTTTTCATAATCAGCCAGGCACCACCAATGTAGCTGTAGGCAGCGGTTACACCGAAGGCCGATAAGATGGCAAAGGAGACGCTTGGCAGGTTGTACTCAAACCCCATGACATACATGCCAAGCATAAATCCTTGGGAGAAGGTGGTTAGCAACGAGCCCAGTTTAAAGCACCGATCCCAGGCGCGCTTGTGGTCGATGGCGGCCTTGGCGCGAAAGTCGAAGGCCACGCCGCGCATGATTAAGCCAATCAACATAATCGCCGCAGGCAGGTACAAATGGGTGAGAATAACACTGTGCGCGGCGGGAAATGCGATCAGCAGCAAGCCCACGGCCAGTACCAGCCAGGTTTCATTGGCGTCCCAGAAGGGACCAATAGAGGCGATCATGGTATCCCGGTGGGCTTCCACATCATCCTTCAAGGGCAGCAGGATACCGACCCCGAGATCGTAACCGTCGAGCATGGCGTATACGACAATCGCCAGGCCCATAAGCCCGACAAAAATAATGGGCAGTGTGTGTGCGTCCATCATGAGTTTACCCCTTTGTCGTTATGAGTGGTGCTGTCGAGCGTGGCAGATGAGGTGTCCAGATCCAGTTCAGCGTTGAGGCTGCCGTCTCTGGAACGGGTAGTGGTTTCAAACTCTTCCACGGTAACGGACTTACGAGCCATCAGGCGGAGTGTGTGAATATAGGCCCATAACAGAAAAGCGTAGACCAGCAGATACATTGTCAGAGATACACCGACGTGGCTGGCCGGCACCGGAGTTACGGCGTCGACGGTTTTCAGTACGCCGGTGACCAGCCAGGGTTGGCGCCCTGTTTCCGTCACATACCAGCCAGCCAGTGTGCTCGCCCAGCCGGAAAAGGTCATAAAGCCGACAATGCGCAACAGCAGAGGTGAGGCCTCGCGTCCACCGCGCAATTGATAGCTGGCGACCCAGGCGATCAGCCACATCAGTAAGCCGATGCCGACCATAATACGGAAGCCATAAAACGCCGGAGCCACCGGAGGGTGCTGGCCTTCGAATTCATTCAGGCCCTGCAGTTCACCGTCGAGATCGTGAGTCAAAATCAGACTGGCGACCTTGGGAATACCGATGGCGAAATGATTGGTTTTTTCCTCTTCATCGGGCACCGCAAACAACAACAGGGGGACACCTTCTTCCGTGTTCCAGATACCTTCGATCGCAGCGATTTTGGCGGGCTGATGTTCCAGAGTGTTGAGTCCGTGTGCGTCACCGATAAACGCCTGAATGGGGGCCAGTACGGCGGCAATCAGCAGACCGGTTTTTAGGGCAAGCCGCGGCGCCTTTTTGGTGTCGCCAAGACGGATTCGGTAAGCGGAGATGCCGGCAACAAAGAACGATGCGGTCAGACCGGAGGCGACCAGCATGTGCGACAGACGATAGGGGAACGACGGGTTGAAAATCACCTCCCACCAGCTGGTGACATGGGCAACCCCGTCGATCATCTCGTAGCCGGTGGGGGTGTGCATCCAGGAGTTCAGTGCCAAAATCCAGAAGGCCGACAGAGTTGTGCCGATGGCCACCATCAGTGCAGCAAACGTGTGAACTTTGCTGGGAACGCGATTGATACCGAACAGCATGATACCGAGAAAAGTGGCTTCCAGAAAAAACGCGGTCAACACTTCATAGCCGAGCAAGGGGCCGGCGATGTTGCCGACGGTTTCCATAAAGCCCGGCCAGTTGGTGCCAAATTGAAACGACATGGTGATGCCGCTGACGACACCCAGAGCAAACGTCAGGGCGAAAATTTTGATCCAGAAGCGGTAGGCCCTCATCCAGACCGGGTTTTGGGTTTGGTCGTAACGCAGCTTAAAGAAGAAGATGATCCAGCAGAGTGCAATGGTGATGGTGGGGAATAATATATGAAAGCTGATATTAGCCGCGAATTGCACGCGTGAAAGCATAAGCGTGTCCAGCATGTTGATACCTCTTGTAGGCTGTACGACGTGAACGGAGTGGCGATGTGTAATGCACACCTGACGATGTGCAAAATCAGATGATCAACTGTGCGAGATCGGCGTGAATTGGCTTAAGAAGGCGATGATTTCTTTTTGCCGCCTGTTCCATCTTGAAAAAAGCTCAGCACTTTACTGGCACCGGTGCCCATACTCATGAGCAGTTTCAGGCGCTCAGGTTCCATGTCGTGGAGAGCGTTGGCAAACGTGTTGAGCTGCTCCAGCAGGTCGTGGATTTCCTGCATCTTGGCTTGAGTATAGTCATCCTTGCTGTCTTCGTTAGCGCTCAAAAGTTGTTGGCGCAAAAGAGAAAGTGTCGGGTCGAGTTCGCGTTTGCGGCGCTCCTCGAAAACAATGCGGGCCATATCCCAAATGGAGCCGGCCTGGGTGAAGTATTCTTTGCGATCCCCCGGCTGATGCTGTCGTTCGATCAGTCGCCAGGCCTGCAGTTCTTTCAGCCCCATGCTGACATTGCCGCGACTGATGTGCAGCGCTTCCGCCAGATGGTCTGCATTGAGTGGATCAGGGTGAATGGTGAGCAGTGCAAGAATCTGACCTACGGTGCGGTTAAATCCCCAGCGACTGCCCATTTCGCCGAAATGTAGCACCAGTGCCAGGCTGCTGTCAGAGAGTGTCATCACAAACCTTTAATACTTTCAGAAATTTCTGAAAGTATTAAAGGTTTGTTGATCCATGTCAAGGGCTATGGTTAGGGCAGGGCAAGGACTATGGTTGGGGCTATGGCTGAATCAAGAGCTATGGCTGGATTTCAGGGGGGGGGCAGTGTGCGGAAGAGGCAGGATCTGGGTAAAACAGAAGCAACACGTAATAAGGCCGTTCCGATTCAGGTACGGCCTTACTGGGTGTTGTGAAGGTTATTTCCTCAGGGCGCTGAAAACTTCCGTAAAGTCGTGTGCGACGGGCTGGGTGTCCAGTTGTTTGCCCAGCAGACGGGCAATTTCATCCGCGCAGATCAGGCCACAGAGGTCTTCGTTGCTGTCAATGACCACCAAAAAGCGTTGTTTCTCATGCTCCAGCGAATCCACAAGGTCTCCAACAGTGGCTTTGTCCAGAGTGTCACGTTTGATGTATTTCAGCTGTGAAACAGGGGTCATCACATCTTTAACTGACAAGTCCTCGCGAGCAACGCCCATGGCGGAGGCGGTGGACAGCACCTTCACGCTGTTGATGTCTCTCACGCTGATCACGCCCAGCAGGTAGTTGTCGCGATCGGCAATCAGTTTCAGATTGGTGTGGCTGTGCTTCATGGCGGTACTGGCATCATCCACACTCACACCGGGTGCCAGCGAGCGGGGTTGAAACACGTCGTAATCCAAGAAGACCTTGATGGCAGGGCTGGACAGGGTCACCTCAGGGTGGGAGTGCTCACGCAGGTTCAGGCGGTTGGTTAAGCTGCTGACAGGCGATAGGGTTCCGATTTTCATAGTTATCTCCGAAAGTCTCTCCCGCAGGAGAATTTAAATACGTATATCAATAGTTAAGCGTCAAAATACAAAAATGCGAGTCTTCGGAGTGAGTTGGGGTGGGGCTCGGGGAATAAATGCGGTCAGCACCTGGGGTTTGTGACCGCTATCGGTAGCCGTGATGAATGTGCGGCTGTTAGTGGGGGTGTTTGAGTGGGAAGTGGGGTTCAGGGCATCCAGATCCCACTGGTCGCTTTGCTCCTGAACCGTATTGAGGTGGTCAGGTGTTGCAACACTGGCTTTAGGCAGCTGATCGAGGGCACCTATACGGGTGTCAGCTGTTGTGGGGCCGGCTAAGCACAACAGAGGAATCAACAACCACTGGACGAGTGTCCGTGGAAATTTGAATCGTGTGGTCTTGGCGGTAGCGCGGTGTGTCATGGGTGACTTCTGGTGGTGGCTCTTTATTTAAAAACATGTGGATGTATACAGATATAAGGGCGCTGTCAGACCATTACAACGAGGTTATAAAAACTTTACGTTTGAAGTGTGGCGGGTAGATCATTTGATAGAGGCATAAAAAAAGCGCCCAAAGGCGCTTTTTTGCAGACACTGATGTGTGTTTTCTGGCGGATTTAGCCGATCAGACCGAAGGTCAGCCAGTTGAGCCAGGAGCGATCTTCCTCGGCATTGGCGGTTGAAGATGTCTCACCGCTCGGCTCAACCACATCGTTCATGGCCTGATTGTTTTTGATGTATTCGGGGTTATACAGCTCGCGACTGTCGAAGCCCGGAGGGTCTTTTTTGTCGAACAGGCCGAAGGTGGCGTAACTGACCCAGGAGCGATCACCGAGGCGGCCACTGTGCTGATAGTTAAAGTTGCCATCGCTGTCGAACGCAGGGTGGTTCGGGTAGTTGGCTTTTAGGGTCGCCAATGCATTGGTGGACAGATCGTTCATATGCAGGGAGTGGTAACTTTGTACCATCACCGCCAGAGCGTCAGGCACGGCGGGTGCCTGCTGGAAGTTCTCCACCACATAGCGTCCGCGATTGGCGGCAGCAACAAAGGCGCCGCGCTTCATGTAGTAGTTGGCGACGTGAATTTCGTAGCGAGCCAGCAGGTTGCGCAGGTAAATCATGCGCTTGCGGGCATCGGGGGCGTACTGGCTGTTGGGGAAGCGAGCCAGAAGCTGGGAGAAGTGTGCAAACGACTGACGGGCTGCGCCGGGATCGCGCTTGGTCAGATCGGTCGGCAAAAAGCGTTCAAACATGCCGCTGCCTTCCGTGAAAGAGGACAGGCCTTTCATGTAATAGGCGTAATCCACATTGCGGTGTTGCGGGTGCAAGCGGATAAAACGATCGGCGGCAGCGGATGAGGCTTCGTGCTCAAAATTGCGATAATAGGCGTAGATCAGCTCCAGCTGAGCTTGCTCGGCGTAGGTGCCGAACGGAAAGTTGGCTTCCAGAGCTTGCAGGTTATCAATGGCGGTTTCCCATTGGCTGCTGTCGAGCTGCCGTTGGGCGGCTTCGTAGAAATCTTTTTCGGTGGTGTACTTCGGACCCTGATCTTCTTGTGAAGAACAGGCGGCCAGTAAAATAACACTGGCTACAATCAAAATGAGACGGGCTCGCATAGGTCAGTCAACTCAGTTGGCATGTCGGGTGATTATTGAATGATTATTCACCGGAGCTTGTTTAAACTACCCAGTTCAGCTGGGAAACACGTATTTAGCTCACGTATTTAACCACAGAGAGCACTCAGACCAAAGCGACGAGGGCGGAAAGCGGCTGATTTTATTACGCTTTTCATGACTTCTCGCCGCTTCTCATGAGTTCTTGCTCATGACTTCTTGCCGTTTCGGACATTCGCGTCGGCAGGGGCTGTCGTCGGCGGGTTGTCCTGGGCCGTCTGATGCTCAAGGTCTGGGTCGGGTGGTCCAGGCTGGATGGCTCAAGTCAGGTGGTCAGAGTTCGACCGCAGATTTCCGGGTGAGTTCAGCGCAATGGCGCTGAGACTCTCTGTATGAGCCGTTGTCTGTGTGAAATGTCTGTGTGAAACGTTGTGTCAGCATCCATTCTTCAGTATTCAGGCTCCGGCCTGACATTAGGCAGTATTTTATGGCAGAAACACTTGAATTAACCGCGACGGTACCCGCAGAAATGATCGGATCGCGGCTGGATTTTGCGGCGGCAGAGCTTTTCCCCGGTTATTCCCGCTCCCGCATCCAGACCTGGATCAAATCCTCTGCGCTGACCATAGACGGTAAGTCTGCCAAGCCCAAGGATAAAGTGCTGGGCGGTGAGGAGCTGAGATTACTCGCCGAACAGGAAGAACAGGGTGACTGGGAAGCCGAAGAGATTGCGCTGGATATCATCTATGAGGATGATCATATTTTGGTGGTCAACAAGCCCGCGGGGTTGGTGGTACATCCGGCTGCGGGAAATCGCACAGGCACACTGCTGAACGGCTTGCTGTTTCATTGCCCCGACCTCATCAATGTACCGCGCGCTGGAATTGTCCATCGTCTGGATAAAGACACCACCGGTTTGATGGTGGTGGCCAAGACGCTGGAGTCGCACACCGATCTGGTGGCGCAGCTGCAGGAGCGCACGGTCAGCCGTGAATACGAAGCCATCGTGCCCGGCGTGATGACCGGTGGCGGCAAGGTGGATGCGCCCATGGCTCGCCATCCTCGCCAGCGCCAGAAGATGGCTGTGGTTGAGTTTGGCGGTAAGGAAGCGATTACTCACTATCGCGTAATCAAGCGTTTTACGGCGCATACCCACATCCGCTTGAAGCTGGAAACCGGCCGCACTCACCAGATTCGTGTGCACATGGCCCATGTTGGCTATCCGCTGGTGGGCGATCCCACTTACGCTGGACGCATGAAAATTCCGAAACAGGCTTCTTCAGAATTGTTAGAGATGCTCAAGGGTTTTGGTCGCCAGGCATTGCACGCGGCTCAGTTGGGGTTGATTCACCCGGCGACGGACGAATATATGGAGTGGCAGGCGCCTCGTCCGGACGACATGACCCAATTGCTGCGTCTGCTGGCGGAAGGATAATAGGTGTCCGTGTTGTCTCCCTCTCTGCCCCTCTCTCTGATTTGCCCCGATTGGCCTGCGCCGGAGAACGTGCGGGCTGTGATCACCACCCGTGAGGGGGGCAGCAGTCCTGCGCCGTTTGACAGCAATAACCTGGCTTTGCATGTGGGGGATGATCCTCAAACCGTGCAGCTCAACCGCAATCACTTGTGCGAGCAAGTAGGATTGAGCCTGGAGCCGCAGTGGCTGGAGCAGGTGCACGGCGTGAAAGTGGTGGATGCTCAGGCCGACGGGCTGGTGCGAACCGCAGATGGCTGTATCAGTCGTCAGTCGGGGTTGGCCTGTGTGGTGATGACGGCGGATTGCCTGCCGATTCTGTTGTGTGACCGCGCCGGCACTCAGGTGGCGGCAGTGCACGCGGGCTGGCGAAGTCTGGCGGGTGGCATCGTGCGGGAGGCGCTGTCGCAATTTACCTGCGCCATGAGCGATGTGCTGGTGTATCTGGGGCCTGCCATCAGTCAGCCACACTTCGAGGTGGGTATCGACGTACTGGAAGGCTTTTTTGAAACCGCGCTCAGTCCCGAGCACTGCGAGTCCATCTCGGCTGCGTTTCTCCCCAGTTTGGCCAAACCCATGAAGTTTCACGCTGACCTCTATCAGTTGGCGCGCGCTGAATTGAGCGAGATTGGCGTTGAGCGTGTTTTTGGTGGATCTTTCTGCACGTTCGACGACGATCAGCGTTTTTACTCTTATCGCCGCGAGGCCCGGACCGGTCGGATGGCCTCTGCAATCTGGCTTCTGTAGTCTCATTTCTGGGGTATAAAGCCGTTATTTTGGCTTTTTTGTCCTATATTTTTGCGCGATTGTCTTGATTTCCCTGTCCGCGCCCCCATTTTCTTTTCAGAGTCCGGAAACTCCTCCGGCGAGTGTCTATAGTTCGTAACTGACGACACGCCCATGCGCTGACTGGGCCTAATCCCTGAAGCGTGTAACCTTTCGATGGAATAGCGGAACCGGTGCGACTGACGCGCCATCACCGTAATTGAGGAAAATCATGCGTATTGATCGTTTAACCAATCAACTGCAAGTGGCCATGTCCGATGCTCAGTCATTGGCCGTCGGACGTGATCATACCCAACTGGAACCCACGCACCTGTTGCTGGCCATGCTCGATCATCAGGGCGGCGCGGTGTTGCCTCTTTTAAAGCAGGCCGGTTTCGATATGGCGGGTCTGCGCAACGGCCTGGCCATTGCGCTGGATAATCTGGCGAAAGTACAAACTCCCACGGGTGATGTGCAGATGTCGGCGGAACTGGGACGCCTGTTGAATCTGGCGGACAAGAAAGCTCAGGACAATGGCGACGCCTATATCTCCAGTGAGTGTGTGTTGCAGGCGGCCATGTCCGACAGCAACAGTGCGCTGGGCAAATTACTGAAACAGTATGGCGACGCGAAAAAGCTGGATCAGGCCATTGCCAAAGTGCGCGGTGGGGAATCGGTCAACAATCCGGATGCCGAAGGCAATCGTCAGGCGCTGGATAAATACACCATTGATCTGACCGAGCGCGCCGAAGCGGGCAAGCTGGATCCGGTTATTGGTCGTGACGACGAAATTCGCCGCACCATTCAGGTATTGCAGCGCCGTACCAAAAACAATCCAGTCCTGATCGGTGAGCCGGGCGTCGGTAAAACCGCCATCGTTGAAGGCTTGGCGCAGCGCATCGTTAACGGCGAGGTGCCAGAAGGTCTGAAAAGCAAGCGCCTGCTGTCTCTGGATTTGGGGGCCTTGCTGGCCGGTGCCAAATTCCGTGGCGATTTCGAAGAGCGTCTCAAGTCTGTGCTCAACGAATTGTCCAAACAGGAAGGGCAGGTCATTCTGTTTATTGACGAAATCCACACCATGGTGGGCGCGGGTAAAGCCGAGGGCTCCATGGATGCCGGTAATATGCTGAAGCCCGCCTTGGCGCGTGGCGAATTGCATTGTGTGGGCGCAACCACACTGGATGAATATCGTCAGTACATTGAAAAAGATGCCGCACTGGAACGTCGTTTCCAGAAGGTGCTGGTGGATGAGCCCACAGAAGAAGACACCATTGCGATCCTGCGTGGTTTGAAAGAGCGCTACGAGGTTCACCACGGCGTCGACATCACCGACTCGGCGATTATTGCGGCGGCAAAACTGTCGCAACGTTACATCACCGATCGTCAACTGCCGGACAAAGCCATCGACCTGATCGATGAAGCGGGCAGTCGCATTCGTATGGAAATCGATTCCAAGCCGGAAGAGCTGGACCGTTTGGAGCGCCGTTTGATCCAGTTAAAAATCGAGCGGGAAGCGGTGAAGAAAGACGACACTGACGCGGCCAAGAAACAGCTGGCGTTGCTCAATGATGACATTGAGAAAAACGAGCGTGAGTACGCCGATCTGGAAGAAATCTGGCGCGCGGAGAAAGCCGCCCTGCACGGTTCAGTGGAGATCAAGGCGAATCTGGAACAGGCGCGACTGGATCTGGAGTCTGCCCATCGTGCCGGTGATCTGGGTCGCATGTCCGAGCTGCAGTACGGCATCATTCCCGAGTTGGAAAAGCAGCTGGATCTGGCCAGTCAGGTCGAGATGATCGACATGCAGCTGCTGCGCAACAATGTCACCGAAGAAGAAATTGCCGAAGTAGTTTCCAAGTGGACGGGTATTCCGGTGAGCAAAATGCTGGAAGGCGAGCGGGAAAAGCTGCTGCGGATGGAAGAAGTGCTGCACGATAAGGTCATTGGGCAGAGCGAAGCGGTGGTGGCGGTTTCCAATGCCGTACGTCGTTCTCGTGCAGGCTTGTCCGATCCTAATCGTCCTAACGGCTCGTTTTTATTCCTCGGTCCAACCGGCGTGGGTAAAACCGAACTGTGTAAAACGCTGGCGGAGTTTTTGTTCGACAGTCAGGACGCCATGGTGCGGATTGATATGTCCGAATTTATGGAGAAGCACTCGGTGGCTCGTCTGATAGGTGCGCCTCCTGGTTATGTGGGATACGAAGAAGGTGGCTATCTGACCGAAGCGGTGCGTCGCAAACCCTATTCTGTGTTGTTACTGGATGAGGTAGAAAAAGCGCATCCGGATGTGTTCAACATTCTGTTGCAGGTGCTGGAAGATGGCCGCCTGACTGATGGTCAGGGGCGCACGGTGGATTTCCGCAATACGGTGGTGGTGATGACCTCGAACCTGGGTTCCGATGTGATTCAGGATATCTCCCGCAATCGCTCGTTCGATACCATCAGTTTTGATCAGACGGATAGCGACAGTTCGGACTTCAATGCCTCTGCGGATTTCAACGACAACGAAAACCGCTACGAAGCCATGAAGTCTGCTGTGATGGAAGTGGTTGGCAATCACTTCCGTCCGGAGTTTATTAACCGTATCGACGAAGTGGTGGTGTTCCACCCACTGGGTCAGGCACAGATTCGTGGCATTGCCAGCATTCAGCTGGATCTGTTGCGCAAGCGTTTGGCGGATCGCGATCTGTCGCTGGATATTGATGATGCCGCTCTGGATCTGCTGGCCGAAGCCGGTTTTGATCCGGTCTACGGTGCGCGTCCTCTGAAGCGGGCGATTCAGCAGTATCTGGAAAACCCGCTGGCGCAGGATGTGTTGTCCGGCAAGTTTGCTCCCGGCGACACCATCTATGTGCGGGTGGATGGCGAGCGGCTCAGCATGGAAAAGCAGGCTTCTTAATCTGGGATTGTGGTGAAAGTCGTATAAGACAGTGGCGGAAGCTGCTGCTACCTAGGTCGAATAGGCCTGCTTGATAAAAATGGTTACACTCCATGGCGGGTGTAGCCATTTTTTTTGTCCGCTGATTCTATTCTCTGAGGCCGTGTCGTACAGAAATGGCAGGATGAATGAACAATACGAATAATAGAGACCAATGATCGTGATGGAAAATTGAGATGAATAGCCGAGATGGATAGCCAGCCAATTCTGGTACTGGTGTGCCTCTATAGCGGGTTGTTATTTGCCATTGCCTGGTTGGCGGAACGCTATGGCCATCGCCTGCAACAACCC
>NZ_CBFIHX010000080.1:0-17131 GCF_965662505.1 Pseudomaricurvus sp.
GACCACGGAAACTGATCGGCAGCTCCTCACGCTCTCCACGCACGATGGCGCTGCTGGAAATCAATAAGGACATAAAGCTGGGAGCCATGACGGTAAAAAACCAGCCCGAAATGATCGATTGGCACACGCTACCCAAAGCCATCACCACGCCTGCTGCGACCATCCAGCGTGCGGATTTAGTGCCCGCACCGAACCACATAAGCCCGATGACGCCCATGCCACTCAAACAACTGGAACACTGGCAATAACGGCTATTACACACAATTTCCAGCTCTACTCACACACAAGGAACTGAAGTGATCGACAACTCGCAAGACGCCAAGACACCGCTGGAACGCTTTCTCAACCTTTTTACCGAAGTCAGATCTGGCGAAGCCATTTCCGCACTGATGCTGGCACTCAATATTTATCTGATTCTATCCGCATACTACGTCCTGAAACCCGTGCGAGAAGCCCTGATTTTGGCGGGAGGTGGCGCAGAAATTAAAAGTTACGCCGCCGCAGGGCAGGCCATGCTACTGCTGTTGGCCGTGCCCTTTTATGGCTGGCTCGCCAGTAAGGTCTCCCGTCGCCTACTGATCAATGGCGTCACCCTGTTTTTTGCAGCCTGCCTACTGCTGTTTTATTTTCTCGCACAGATTGATACACCGCTCGGCGTGGTGTTTTTTCTTTGGGTGGGCATTTTTAACCTGATGGTGCCTGCGCAATTCTGGGCGTTTGCCAATGACATCTACAACCCCGAGGAAGGGGAACGACTGTTTGTCATTGTCGCCTTCGGTGCATCACTCGGTGCCGTCTCCGGCAGTTACCTGGATCACCTGTTGATCGAGTCACTGGGTGTCTATCAAATGATGCTGGTGGCCGCAGGCATTCTGGTGTTCAGCCTGTTGATTACCAATTTCCTCCACAATTCCACCCAACCGGCTCACAGTCATCCACAAAAGAAGGAAGACAATCATACAGCAGCGAAAGAGGAAGACGATCACGCGGAAGAAGAACCCCTCAAAGAAGGTGGCAGTTTTTCCATGGTGTTTAACAATCGCTACCTATTGCTCATTGCTGTGCTGATGCTGTTGCTGAACTGGGTGAATACCACTGGCGAATACATTCTCGGCCGCACGGTTCTTGAAAGTGCCAATCAACTGCTGGCAGACAACCCCTCTTACCCGTTGAGCAAGGAACAAATTATTGGTGAGTTCTACGCGGGTTTCTTCACCGTGGTGAACATTGCCGGCCTGGTACTGCAACTGTTTGTCGTGTCGAGAATACTGAAATTCTTTGGCGTTCGGGTAGCCTTAATGATTCTTCCCATCATCGCACTGGGTGGGTATATCGTCGCGGCCTTCTATCCGGTACTTGCGTATGTACGCTGGGTAAAAACCGCGGAGAATGCCACCGACTACTCGTTGCAGAATACGGTCAGGCAAGTTTTGTTTCTGCCCACAACGAGGGAACAGAAATACAAAGCCAAACAAGCCATTGATACCTTTTTTGTTCGCGCCGGGGATGTGCTATCAGCCGCTCTGGTGTTTGCCGGAACCACTTGGCTGGCACTTTCAACTCAGGGATTTGCGCTGATCAATATTTTGCTGGTGTGCGTGTGGTTGATTATCGCCTTAATGATTGGCAAGCATTACCGCCGACTGGTGCCCCGCGATTCTGAAACGAAAACCCAGGAAGAGTGAAACCTAAACAAGAGGAACCCCAACAATTCATGGGTTTTCGACTAATGTTTATGGGATAACTCTAACGTTTTGTTCCAAGACCCTAATAACACGTACAGACATAACAGGAAAAACCATGCCGCTTCGATGCCTTGCCTTGCTGCTGACGATCACGTTAACCCCAACCCTATCCGCCAGCACTGCTACGGAGCCGCCACCCAAGTCCGTGGCGACCTACCAGCAATGGATCAAGGAGATGAAAGAGGCCTCCAGAGGGCCGTTCGAACGGATTCGCTGGTTCTGCAACGACGGCACAGTGCTTCCCCCAAAGTCTTATGCCTGCGCTTCCCACGGCGGCGGTCGCCAACATGGCGAATGGAATCAACGCACCCTGACCCTTCGTGAGCACGGCTACAAAATTGCGACCTTTCTGGCGGACATGGAGCCGGAAACAACCGTCAATCAACCCGACTTCGCGGATACTTACGGGCAACTGCTGGTTGAGAAATACTTAATCGCTGCCGATGATGGCTGGATTTTGCGCCGCGCACTGTTTTATCGCGGCGCTATTCAGGAAGAAGGCGAGCGGGCTGGCGCCAAAGACCTGCTGCAATACATGGCTGATCATCCTCCCTGGATTGGTACTCACTACCTCAGTTTAAGAACCGGTGTCCGACTGCTGGCTCACGGCGAAGCCACCGCTTCTTCCCAAAAGGTGCGTCAGGAATCCGCGGCACTGTCGTCCAAAGACAAAGGGTTTATGAAATTACGCGCCAAGATACACGGCGCCCCCGATGCCGAGGACGCCCAGCGGGTTCGGGAATACGCCGCACAGGTTTCCGACCCCGCCCTCGCGGAACGCTATCAGAACCTCGCCACCATGATCGACGAGGTCTACCAGGCCGAACCGTTAGCGGAGGAGCTGGCTGCCATCAACGAACACTTCTCCGGTGCGCCCTGGTTGCAAACGTTACTCAACGACGCCAGAAGTGAACTGCAAGTCAGCGACTCGGCATTCCAGCGCTACCAGATTACCGGCCAGCTGCTGGCCGATTTGCGTGACAATCTCCCCCGGGTGAAAACCCGCACTGCTCGCCTGAGAATACTGGATCTTGGACTGGATATTGAAAACGAAAACTTTCGTGCCAGTACCGACCTGCGGGACACGCTTCCCAATCTGACCCGTCATCAGCGGGTGCAGCTGTTAAAGGCGGGCGCTCAGGCGGCCTATGGGGCTGGCCTCATCAAACAGCGGGAACTGCATGCCGCCACCGACAGCCTGGCACAACTGTCCGCTGACAAGGTCGATCTCAGTGTCTACCTGAAAGAACTGCGTTACCTTGGCAGAATTCCGGGCTGGGCCACTCAGAACATGCGGTTTTTCTTCTACGAGGCCATGCAGAAGCTCGCGCAGATCGAACCTCAGGCCATTCTGTTTATTCAGGATCAACTGAGGGGTAGCCCATTGCTGTTTTATTCTCAGGTTTTGGACACACTCTCGCAGGACAGCAACCGGCTGGCCGGCGTCCGACACACCATTTTTGGCAAGAGTGTCGGGGTTGGCTTTAATGCCCTCAATCCCGGCATTGCTAAAGGTGAGCTGCACGCTAATCCGGACATTGAAAACATGGATGCCTTTTCCCCACAGGGTGTGTATCTGTTGCCCGAAACCGTTTCTGATCTGCCCCCCATTGCCGGCATCCTGACTGCAGGCGAAGGCAACCCGCTGTCTCACGTGCAGCTGCTGGCTCGAAATCTGGGCATACCCAACGTCTCGGTCAACGAGGACATGATCCCGCAATTAAGAGCGCACGATGGCGAGCAGATTGTGATGGCGGTCAGCCCCTCGGGATTGGTGGAACTCTCACCCTATGATTCGGAGTGGCAACAGCGCTTTGCGGATAACCAGTCGGCGTCCGGCGTAGTGATTCGTCCCGACATCGACAAGCTCGATCTGTCGGTGCAGGAATTTATCAGTCTGGACGATCTGCGAGCCAAAGACTCTGGACGCACCGTAGGGCCCAAAGCGGCCAAGCTCGGCGAATTGCGCCACAGTTTCCCCAGCGCAGTGGCGCCCGGCGTCGCCATTCCCTTTGGGATTTTTAAAGCCGAAGTGCTGGACAATCCCTACAAAAACTCTGGGCAAAGCATTTATCAGTGGATGGTCGATCAATACCGTTCACTGGAAACCCTGCCGGAAAACTCAGCACAACGAAAAAACCGGACAGAAGATTTCCGCAACGAGCTGTATCAGCTCATCCTCAACACCAAACCCAGCGACCAGTTCCGTTCGCGCCTGGCAACCGCCATGAAAGACACCTTTGGCACGCAGCAAACCGGCGTCTTTGTCCGCTCCGATACCAATGTGGAAGACTTACCCGGTTTTACCGGTGCCGGTCTCAACCTCACGCTGCCCAATGTTGTCGGCTTCGATGCATTGATGCAGGCGATTGCGAGAGTCTGGGCGTCACCGTTTACCGAGCGCGCTTTTGCCTGGCGGCAATCCCACATGGAAAGTCCGGAACACGTGTACACCTCCATTCTGCTGCTGCAAGCCGTACCCTCTGATAAATCCGGTGTGTTAGTGACTCAGGATCTGGATACCGGTGATTTGCAGACCATCTCGGTCGCTGTCAATGAAGGACTGGGCGGCGCGGTTGACGGTCAGGCTGCGGAGTCCCTGCGGATTAATACCCGCGACGGTTCGGTGCGTGTGATGGCGACCGCAACCGCGCCTGAGCGCAGAGTGCTTAACGACAATGGCGGTATTCACAAGCTGCCGTCTTCAGGCGCTGATGCAGTACTGCAGCCGAAAGAAATTGAGCGATTGATCGTCTTCGCCCGCGATGAACTGCCGATAAAATTCCCCACCATCACCGATGATGACGGCAACCCCGCCGCCGCGGATGTAGAATTTGGTTTTCTCAATGGTGAGTTACGGCTGTTTCAGATTCGTCCATTCCTGGAGAGCAAAGGCGCACAGAACAACGCTTACCTCCAGCAGATGGACAAGACCCTTAACTCCACACAAGGCCGGACTGTAAACCTCCAGGAGGTGCCCCAATGAATAACAAAACGCGCGCACGGCTAACGAA
Organism: Pseudomaricurvus sp.; assembly: GCF_965662505.1. NCBI lineage: Bacteria > Pseudomonadati > Pseudomonadota > Gammaproteobacteria > Cellvibrionales > Cellvibrionaceae > Pseudomaricurvus > Pseudomaricurvus sp. The sequence goes on from NZ_CBFIHX010000080.1 coordinate 4,760, forward strand.
CTCACAGACAGTATTCTCACGGATAATCCTGATGATGATTGTTTGTGGAGCGCCACTGCCCCTGCAGGCCTACCCACTGGATGGCTACGAGGAAACCGGTATCCGACGCCTTGAGGCTTCACGGCGAGCCACTGAAGGCTTCATTCCCGGCCCCAAACAGCCACCCGGTGCGATGTTGCCTCTGACGGAAGTGGAACCGCGATTACTGAATAAGAAATCACTGACCATTCCCGCAGAAGACCCTGAATTCACCCGTCAGATTACCGAACTGCTCGGCAGTCATAGCCACGCTTACGGCATCGCCGTGCTGGATTTGACCGACCCGGATAATCCTCGCTACGCAGAGCATCGGGAAGACTATAAGCAAAATGTCGGCAGCGTCGGCAAGCTGGTGGTTGCCCTGGCCATCTTTCAGGCTCTGGCGGATAACTGGCCCGATGTGGACGACCGCAAACGTATTTTGAAAACCGCGATGATTACAGCGGACAGTTTCTCTCACTCCGATCACCACACCGTGCGCCTGTTTGATATGGACACCGGCAAGCTCACGCGTCGTCCTTTACAAGACGGTGACACCGCTTCCGTGTACGAATACCTCGACTGGATGGTCTCACCCAGCTCCAACTCCGCAGCGGGCATGCTGATGCGCGATGCCATGTTGATGCGGCAGTTCGGGGATCGCTATCCGGTTTCGGAAGTGGAAATCCACGAGTTTTTCGCCACCACACCGAAAAAGGATCTCACCGCTTTGTTTCGCACCACCTTCTATGAGCCACTGGAGCGCAACGGTTTTGATTTGGCACAGTTCCGTCAAGGCAGTTTTTTTACCCATCAAGGCAAAAGGAATGTCCCCGGCGCGGGCAACAGCTACGCCACTGCTCGTCAGTTGATGCGCTATGGGCTGCTCATGGAACAGGGGGAATTGATCGATGAATTCTCCAGCCGCGAAATCAAGCGTCTGCTCTACGTCACCGAGCGCCGTATACGTTATGCTTCTGCGCCGTCGCTGAACAAGTCAGCGGTCTACTTTAAGTCCGGCTCGCTGTACAGCTGTCAGAAAGAGGAAGGGTTTCACTGTGGCAAGTACAAGGGCAACGTCAAAAACTACATGAACTCATTTGCCATCGTTGAGAGCCCCGCGAAGGAAAGAAAAATGCACTATCTGGTGATGCTGATTTCCAATGTGCTGCGCAAGAACTCCGCTTACGATCATCAGGCGCTGGCCAAGGAAATTCACAAAATCATTGAGGCGGCGCATCCCGAACCTCCACAAACTCCACAAACGATACCATCTCCACAACCACCGGCCGACAAACAACCCTAAGCAAGAGGACAGCTCTAAATAGAAACTGGAAGACAGTTCTAAATAAAAACAGAAAGACAGCTCTGATTAATGATCGATTTTGCCGTCGGCCGAATCCAGCACCAGATCCAGCAGTGGCTCGGCCAGTTGTTGCAGCCACTTGCCACCCTGCGGGTTCTGAACAATCCCTACCATAATCATCCGACGGCCTTTGACTTCCACCAGCGCTACATCAGCGTGATAATCGCGCCAGGTGCCAGACTTCCGATACATCTTCACACCCGACCGCCCGCGCAACCCCGCCACAAACTTGTGTGAGATCGCCGGCTTTGAGAGCGTTTCTTTCATGCTTGCGTAGAACTTGTCATCCACCAGGCGACCAATTTCCAACAGGTAGAAAAAACGCAGGGTCTGATACACCGTAGCGCCGTGTGAGAGATTGTGCAGAGGATCGCGCTGGTAAGCTCCTTTTTTGGCATAGGCCTTTCCAACCCAGAGGCCGCCGTTATAGTCGCTATCGTACAAACGCAACTGCTGTGACTTCAGCAAATCGATGAGGTATTGCCGGCCCACTAAATCCAGCAATTCCGTGGCTGCGGTGTTGCTGGATGAGCGAATCATGCGGGTCATTTTGTCCTTCAGCTCAGGGGTTAGCTGCAGGTCTCCATCCTCGATCCGGTGATAGACACCCAACAAAATGGCGATTTTGGGCAAACTGGCGGCGTACATCATATGATTAGGGTTAATGGCCGCGTAACGCGGATTATCCAGATCCGTAATGTCCACAACCCCCAACGCAAGGGCTTTACTGTTGGCGTACTTCCACAAACCGCGCTGGCGAAGCAGATTCATCAGTCCGGTCTGCAAGGTCTCGTCGGTGTGATGCAGCAGGTATGGCGGATCTCGCCGGCGCATGGTCTGAGTGGCATCACCGGAAGCCGTTTTCTTTGAAACCATTGGCTCCGAAGCCGTTGATCGAGGTGTGATCGACATCACTAAAACCAGCGGCAGCAACCATGACACAACTCTGAATGGACTTAACACTTTGGCGACCCTCAGCTGAAATGAGGCAAACACAGCGCAGAATGACACGCACCGGAATTCACACTCTTCACGATAGTCCCTTTTCCGCAGAAACAAAAGAGAGGCACTTCGGCGACATCACAAGGAGGCAAAACCCCCTCGACTTGGCTATTATGGATCTTCGAACTCGGGGACAAGGATGAGTTATGCCACTGGTTAGCCGAATAACAAACAGCAGCCTCTCGATGAAAATCCTGACAGGGTTAGGATTGGGTATTTTCACCGGATTGTTTTTCGGAGAATACGCTCAAGTACTGGAGCCCCTGGGGGACATTTACATCCGCTTGATGCAAATGACTGTGTTGCCCTATCTGATGACGGCACTGGTGTTGGCTTTCGGCAGCTTATCCCCCTCCAATGCCAAACGCATGGCGGCCAGGGGCGCGATTTTACTGCTGCTCATTTGGGCGTTCACCTGTCTGGTACTGCTGATTGTCCCGTTTACCTTTCCCGATGTGGAGAACGCTTCTTTCTACAGCAGCTCACTGGTCGAGCCTCACCAGCCCCTCTCGCTCACCGAGATCTATTTCACCTCAAATCTGTTTGACTCTCTGTCTCGTAATGTCGTGCCCGCTGTCGTCTTGTTCAGCTGCCTGGTGGGGATCGGTCTGCTTGCTCTCGACGACAAAGAGAATTTACTGAAACCCTTGCGAACCTGGAACCGGGCCATTATCGCCATTACCCGCATGATCATCAGCCTGACACCCATTGGCGTATTTGCGATTTCCGCCGCCGCAGCAGGCACGATGGATTTTGCCATGCTGCAAATGCTGGAGGTCTATTTCATTGCGTTTGCTGTGGCCGCCATTCTGCTGGCATTTATCATCCTGCCGTTAATGGTCACTGCCGTGACCCCATTCAGCTATCGGGAAGTTGTCGGTGTCGCTCATGCGGCATTGCTGACGGCATTTGTCGCCAACAGCGCATTTATCGTATTGCCCATTCTTGCAGACCGCGCCAAAGCATTAATGGAACAACACGGATTGCTGGATGACACGTCCAATTCGACAGCCGAAGTCATGATTCCGGTAATGTTCAACTTTCCCAACGCCGGCAAACTGCTTACCCTGTTGTTCGTCCCGTTCGCGGCATGGCTCAGTGGTGCTCCTATGCCCTTCACTGACTTCCCTACTCTGTTTGCCGCCGGCATTCCCAGTTACTTCGCCAAAGCCCAGATAGCACTGCCTTTTCTGCTGGATATCTTTGGCTTACCCCACGACACTTTTCAGTTGTACATCCCCACCACCATTCTCACCGGCAAATTTGATTCCATGGTCACAGCCATGAACCTTCTGGTGTTTGCCCTGCTGGGGGCTGGTGCCATGGGTGGCTTTCTGGTCTTTAAAGGGAGCCGAATCCTGTTGTCACTGGGCGCCATTATCGCCAGCTGCCTACTCAGCGCACTGGTGATGCAAACGGCCTTCTCGACCTTTTTTAAGTTCGAGTACAACATGGATCAAAAACTGACTCATATGCGCCAGCCCAGCTCCGTGGTCGAGACCATTGTCCACCGAGAGCTTGAAACGGTTTCGCCAACACCCGAACACCACCTAACCTCACACGAGCCCCTGACCAGCAAAGACCACTCTCACCCCAACTTGCTGGAGAGAGTTCTAAGCCGCGGTACGCTGCGAATAGGTTACGACCCACACAACCTGCCCATGAGTTTTATCAATGCTTATGATGAGCTCGTTGGTTTTGATGTTGAAATGGGACAACACCTGGCGGCCGCCCTGGGCGTCAAAGCCGAATTTGTCCCCATTCACTGGCCAACCATGCCCGACATGCTGGAAAACGGCGCAATCGACATTATGCCAGGCGTCTGGTATCGCCCTTACTGGTTCAACCAAGTCAAACTCTCCGAACCTTATTTACTCGGTACCGTCGGCTTGGCCGTCAAAGACGATCAGCGCAATGAATTCAGCACGCTGAAAAAAATTCGCCGGCACGAACAACTGACGATTGGCATCCCCCTCAATCATCAACAAATGATTAACAGCATGGATCGCTACTTCGGCGGAATGAATGTGGAATACGTCACGCTCGAGTTCTGGCAGCCCTTCTTCGAAGGTGAACACCCGGAACTGGACGCTTTCCTGATGCCGATGGAAAACGCCTCAGCCTGGACCCTGCTACATCCGGAATACACCGTCGTCGCCCCCAAACCCAACCCCGTTAAGCTGTCATCGTCATTCGGATTGCCGCTGTACGATACCGCCTTCGGCGAGAGGGTTAACGAGTGGGTGACCTTTGCCATCAACGCCGGCATTGTCGAACAGTCTTACTATTACTGGATTGAAGGCAAGGGAGCGGAGAGCACCAAACCGCGGTGGTCTATTGTGCGGGATGTCTTACATTGGGTGGAGTAAGTCGGCTGGGAAAGCCCAGCCCAGACTTAAATGATGGCCATCTCCATCTTACGGGCTGACGATACCCCAGCCTCTTTATCTGAGAATGACTTTTCGTCGACAACCTTGAGTCCCAGACGCTCATACAGCGCTTGGCCTCTGGGGTTTTCGGTGGAAACGTCCAGACCAAACACACGAAAACCTTCTGCTTTCGCACGTGCCAGAGCGGACTGAATCATTTGCGAACCCACTCCCTGACTGCGCACGGAGGGTGACACACCAAAATTGGACAAGTACACCTCACCCTCACGAGGCGGTTTCATCACACTGCCCGCATGACTCGAGCGGAGCAATACTGGCATAACGTTTTCTTCACCAAAAAACGCCGTCATATTCGCCACGCTTCCTTCAATCAATTCCGGATAACGATCTGCACCGTAAAAGCATCCTGCGCCGACGACCTCTTCATCTTCAGCTACGGCAACGGTGACATTACGGTATCCGGCCAGTCCCTGACCGGAAGCAAATTCGTAACGTAAATACTCCAGAGCCTTGTCGCCGTACAGATAGTCGTAAACATCCGTACCGGAACTGTAAATGAGCTCTGCTATCGCCCCTTTGTCATCTGGCTTGGCTTTGCGTACTGCTGGTTTGGCTTTGCGTACTGTAAGTGCCACGAAATCCTCCATTATCCCGCTATCATTTCATTCTGTTTCACCGGGCTGACGAATCACCCTGTCTAACACAGAGTCTGCAATATACAAGAATGGCTGGCCAGTACACCACCAGCCATTCATTCAACAGAGAGGAAGCTGGGGTTCTGGCAAGTCAATGAGGATGAGGGGAAATAACGCACGTCGAAACTTTCACTGCGAGCCAACTTTCGAGAGAAGACCGCTGAAACGAAAAAAGGCCGACAATCTTAAACAGATTATCGACCTTTTTTGAAGAAATTGACTTTAAAATCAATCCCTTAAGTATGGTGCCCAGGGGCGGACTTGAACCGCCACGCCCTTGCGAGCACTAGCACCTGAAGCTAGCGTGTCTACCAATTTCACCACCTGGGCTTAACAGGCTGTGCCTGTTGAGGAGGCGCATATTAGTGACCTCAGGGTAGCTTGTCAATCATCAGGCTGTACTTTTTTCAGAATTTTATCTTCCGCCGGCTATTGCCCCCATGTTGGATCACTGGCGCTGTACGTCCATCGCAGCGGCAGGCATGGACTTCACCGATTACCACCGATAGAATACCGAACTATCATTCAACTTTAACGCTTTATCATTGATCACTTGGGTGCCCTATGACGTCACAGCGCTGCAACTCCTATTACACCGCCAGCATCAATCAGGAAACAGACTATCCACAACTGGAGGGGGAAGTGCGCGTCGATGTCGCCATTATTGGTGGCGGTTTCACCGGGGTGGCCACAGCGGTAGAGCTGGCCGAGAAGGGTTTGAAGGTCGCCATCATTGAAGCCAACAAGATTGGTTGGGGCGCTACCGGACGCAATGGCGGTCAGGTCACAGGCAGTTTGTCTGGCGATCAGGCCATGACCAAACAACTGCGCAAGACCTGGGCTGGCGATGCGGAAGAGTTTGTCTGGAATATGCGCTGGCGCGGCCACGACATTATTAAGAAGCGGGTGGAAAAGTACGGCATCCATTGTGATCTGAAGCATGGACACTTGCAGGCGGCCTATAAGCCTTCACACATGGCAGAACTGGAAGCCATGCACGAGGAAGCCAGCCGTCGCGGCATGGGCGACGACGTCCAACTGCTCTCAAAAGCGGATATCCCCGACTATCTGGAAAGCCCGATTTACCACGGCGGACTGCTGAATACCCGCAATATGCACCTGCATTCGCTGAATCTGTGCATCGGCGAAGCCAGAGCCGCGGAATCCATGGGTGCGTTGATTTTCGAGAACTCACCCGTGGAAGACATCATTCATGGCGATACGCCTGCAGTGGTAACCGCCAAAGGGCGGGTAACCGCCAACTCCGTATTGTTGGCTGGTAACGCCTACCATAAGCTGGCTCGCAAGAAATTGATGGGCACGATTTTCCCCGCCTCACTGGGGAATCTGGTGACCAAGCCTTTGGGCGAAGAGGTAGCCAACGCCATCAACCCGAAAGATCTGGCGGTGTACGACTGTCGTTTTGTGCTGGACTATTACCGACTGACCGCCGACAAGCGACTGATGTTTGGTGGCGGCACCAACTATTCCGGTCGCGACTCCAAGAGCGTGGCCAATGAATTGCGCCCTGCCATCGAAAAGACGTTTCCCCGTCTGAAAGGTGTGGAAATCGAATACGAGTGGACTGGCATGGCAGGCATCGTCATCAACCGCATCCCGCAACTGGGTAAGCTGTCAGATCACGTGTTTTATTGTCAGGGCTACTCCGGCCACGGGGTCGCCACCACTCATATCATGGGTGAGATTATGGCCAATGCCATCAGCGGATCGCTGACCGAGTTTGATGCCTTTGCCAATATGAACCACATCCGCATTCCACTGAATGAGTGGTTTGGCAATCAGGCGCTGGCGGCGGGTATGTGGTATTACAAGATGCTGGAGAAGCTGCGCTAATCCGCTTCCCAGCCGATACACACCCATCAAAAAAGCCAGCGGATAATCGCTGGCTTTTTTGTTTCGACGAGAGAGTGGACTGGATTAAACGCCCATCACACTCAGCAGTTCATCGCGCTTTTCTTCCATCAAACCGTAGTTACCACGTGTTTCCACATTCAAACGAACCACCGGCTCGGTGTTGGACATTCGCAAGTTAAAACGCCAATCGCCAAAGCTCATGCTCAGGCCATCGGTGTAGTCCACCGCCGAGGCGCTGTCTTTGTAGTGAGCTTCCACAGCTGCCAACGCTGCTTTGGGATCTTCGATCTTGTTGTTGATTTCACCGCTGCAGGGAAACAACTCGATGCACTCATCCACCAACTCCGCCAGACTCTTGCCGGTACGGCTCATCAACTCGGTCACCAGTAGCCACGGAATCATACCGCTGTCGCAGTAAGCGAAATCCCGGAAGTAATGGTGCGCACTCATTTCACCGCCATACACCGCATCTTCAGAACGCATGCGCTCTTTGATGAAAGCGTGACCGGTTTTGCTCTGAATGGCAACGCCACCCATCTTTTCGCAAATGGCTTCTGTGTTCCAGGTGAGGCGAGGGTCGTGCACGATTTTTGAACCCGGGTTTTTCAGCAGGAAGGTTTCGGCCAGTAAACCAACCAGATAGTACCCTTCGATAAAACGACCAGTGGAATCAAAAAAGAAACAGCGGTCAAAATCGCCATCCCAGGCAATGCCCAGATCAGCACCATGCTCTTTAATCGCAGCTTCAGTGGGTGGCCGATTTTCTTCCAGTAACGGATTCGGTACGCCGTGCGGGAAATTACCATCCGGCTCGTGATGCACTTTGATAAATTCAAACGGCAAAAAAGACTCAATGGCGTCGATCGCCAGACCCGCACCACCGTTACCGGCATTGACCACAACTTTTAGCGGCTTGAGCTTGTCCTTTTCAACATAACCCAACAGGTGCTCAATGTAAGGCGCGCGATTATCCAGATGCTCCAGCGTGCCTCGCTGACCCACCGGCGCAAAATCATTGGCCTCGGCCATTGCCTTGATGTCATTGAGACCGGTATCACCACTGATGGGGCGAGAGCCCTTCTTCACCAGCTTCATACCGTTGTAATCTTTTGGGTTGTGACTGGCGGTCACACAAATGCCACCGTCTACGCCCAAATGAAAAGTCGCGAAGTAAATTTCTTCGGTGCCACACTGGCCAATATGGATCACATCCACACCGGCATCCATCAACCCCCTAGCCAGCGCATCCGTTAACTCGGCACTGGAGAGACGAATATCGTGACCAATCACAACTTTTTCGGGTTTCAAAAACTCTGCGTAGGCGCGGCCCACACGGTAGACCACATCGTCGTTCAGCTCGTCCGGCAAACGACCGCGAATGTCGTAAGCTTTAAAGCAGGTAAGTTCCGTCATGCTCGATCCTTAAACGTCTTGATCATCGTTGACTGTATTTTAGAAAACCGAATAGTGTGTGGCCATGTTTCAGACCACACGCGGCATCTTTCCCTGTATGTTTACTTTCTTGAAAATATTACGCGCCAGGCTTTTACTTGGTTTTGCAATTACTTGGCTTTGTAAATATTTTCGTAGACATGGTTGGTGGCTTCAACAAAGCCTTCAACACTACCGCAATCGAAGCGACGGCCTTTAAATTTGTAAGCCAGAACACAGCCGTTCTTTGCCTGAGTCAGCAAGGCATCGGTGATTTGCACTTCCCCGTTTTTGCCTGGAGGCGTGTCTTCAATGATGTCGAAAATATCGGGTGTCAGAATGTAACGACCGATGATCGCCAGATTACTGGGTGCATCTTCCAGTGCAGGTTTTTCCACCATACCGGTCACTTGGAACAAACCGTCTTTGATCTGTTCACCTTCGATCACACCAAATTTGTGAATCAAATCATCAGGCACTTCCTGAATCGCCACAATGCTACAGCGAAACTGTTTAAACAATTTAACCATTTGTGCCATAACGCCCTCGCCGTCCTCAGCGGGCAGACAAAGGTCATCCGACAACACCACACCAAACGGCTCATCACCGATCAGTCGTTTGCCGTTGAGGATCGCATCCCCAAGACCACGCATTTCTACCTGACGAGTAAAAGAGAAAGCGGCTTTGTCCATTACTTCGCGAATACTGGTCAGGTATTCTTCTTTATCACTACCGGAAATTTGATGCTCCAGCTCATAATTGACGTCAAAATGATCTTCGATGGAGCGTTTCCCACGACCAGTCACCATACCGATATCAACCAGACCAGCCTGAATAGCTTCTTCTACGCCATACTGGACAAGAGGCTTGTTAACGATAGGGAGAATTTCTTTGGGCATGGATTTGGTAGCGGGAAGGAATCGGGTGCCGTAGCCGGCGACCGGGAAAAGGCATTTCTGAATCATAAAGTCATATCCTTGCATTAAAATAGCGCATTCTTGCTTCATTGAAGAATCAACCAAGAATACTACACTTAGATTGCAAATTGCTGGCCAACGCTGATCCATTTCACAGGACGTGAAATATTCTCCACATTCTTGAGACTCTTGGCGATTTTCAGGAAGGGGCATGGCCAAAATACCCACCCACAGATGACCAGTCAGTCTAGACATGCCCCCAGCAACCGGTAGAATGGGCTCCCTTTGTGGTTGCGAATCGTCAACCACCTGTTTTTCGAACGTAGAGCCAAAACCTTATGATGGATGTATCCAACAGAAAGAACGCTTATACCCGCGATGACCTGCTGGAATGTGGCGATGGCCGCATGTTCGGGCCCGGAAACGCACAGCTGCCTATCCCCAACATGTTGATGCTCGACCGTATTACCAGCATCACCGTGGACGGTGGCGAATTCGGCAAAGGTGAGATCGTTGCCGAGCTGGACATCAACCCTGACCTTTGGTTCTTCGAATGCCACTTCCCCGGTGACCCGGTGATGCCTGGCTGTCTCGGTCTGGATGCCATGTGGCAACTGGTTGGCTTCTTCCTTGCCTGGAAAGGCAACGAAGGCAAAGGCCGCGCGCTGGGTTCCGGTGAAGTGAAGTTTACCGGTCAGGTTTTACCCACAGCCAAAAAAGTCACCTATCGCATCACCCTCAAGCGCGTCATTGAGCGCAAACTGATCATGGGCATTGCTGACGGCAGCGTGAGCGTGGATGGCAGAGAAATCTACACCGCTAAAGATCTGCGTGTCGGCTTATTTCAAGACACGGATAGCTTTTAAGATTTTCTGGTCTTAACTATATTCATTGCTCTTTAACGGCGATCAGTTACCGTGAAAAGAGAAACAGTGGCACAGCATTTAGAGGAAGCTTATGAAACGCGTTGTGGTTACTGGCATGGGCATTGTGTCCTGCCTGGGTAACGATAAAGAGACTGTTCTGGACTCCCTGAAAGAGGGGCGCTCCGGCATCAAATTCCAACCGGAATACCAGGAGATGGGCTTTCGCAGCCATGTTGCCGGCAGTATCGATATCGACCTGAAAGAAAAAATCGACCGCAAAACCCTCCGTTTTATGGGCGAAGCGGCAGCCTATTCTTATATTTCCATGGAACAGGCCATTGCCGATGCAGGCCTGACCGAAGAGCAGGTTTCCAGCGAGCGCGCCGGTATCATTATGGGTTCCGGAGGCGCGTCCTCCAAAAACCTGGTGGAAGCCGCTGACATCCTGCGGGAGAAAGGCCTCAAGCGTGTAGGGCCTTACCGTGTCACCCAGACCATGAGCAGCACCACCTCTGCCTGTTTGGCAACGCCGTTCAAAATCAAGGGCGTTAACTACACCATCTCCTCCGCCTGCGCCACCAGTGCTCACTGTATTGGTAACGCCATGGAGCTGATCCAACTGGGCAAACAGGATGTCGTGTTTGCCGGTGGCGGTGAAGAAGAACACTGGAGCCTGACCGCTCTGTTCGACGCCATGGGTGCCCTGTCCACCAAGTACAATGATTCTCCCGACAAAGCATCCCGCGCCTATGACGCCGACCGTGACGGCTTCGTCATTGCTGGCGGCGGCGGCTGTCTGGTGATCGAAGAACTGGAACACGCCAAGGCCCGCGGCGCGAAAATCTACGCTGAACTGGTTGGCTACGGCGCCACCTCCGACGGCTACGATATGGTTGCTCCATCCGGCGAAGGCGCTGCGCGCTGCATGCGTCAGGCACTGCAAAACGTCGAGGGTGATCTGGACTACATTAACTCTCACGGCACCAGCACCCCGGTGGGCGATCTGGCTGAGCTTAACGCCATTGCTGAGGTCTTCCCTGAGACAACTCCCGCAATCAGCTCCACCAAGTCTCTGACGGGTCACTCTCTCGGTGCTACCGGCGTTCAGGAAGCCATCTACAGCCTGCTGATGATGGAGAACAACTTCATCTGCGCATCCGCCAACGTGGAAAACCTGGACGAGAAAGCCCAGGGCATGAACATCGTTACCCAGCGTCAGGACGATAAGACCCTCAGTCGTATCATGTCCAACAGCTTCGGCTTTGGCGGCACCAACGCCAGCCTGGTGTTCCAGCGCTACGAAGACTGACCTTCGACGCAAACACCCAACAAAAAGCCCGGCGCCTTGCCGGGCTTTTTCGTTTTACCACCCCTCCAAACACCTCATTACAAAGCATGAAGTCTCCCCTAAAGCTTCCAGAGAAGCGCTCAAACTGAGAACCTCGTCCCAACCCCTGAATTGATTTCCGCGGATGGGTGACGCTACTCTACGGGCTGCCCGACAAGGATGCTCGGGTATTATTCCAGCGCTGACCCTTATCACCGATTCTCTCGAGTCGATCTTTTCATCCGTCAGTGCTACCCAACATCAACAGGTATGGAGACCGTTGTGATGCCCCCGACTTATGCCCTGCGAGAAGAGACTGCCTCTTACAAACAAGACGCCACCACCCCCACCGTGCACCAACTGCTGCTCTATACTCCAGTGCGGAGTATCGACAACATTCTGCTGGCGGAAGAATTGCAGCGCGAACTGGAACTGACATGCCAGCTCACCAGCAATCCCCAGTCACTCTCCGGATCGCCCAGCGA
>NZ_CBFIHX010000081.1:0-16715 GCF_965662505.1 Pseudomaricurvus sp.
GCCTTCCCTCATCCGCCAGCGTACGATCCGGCCTGGAAGGGGCATTGAGCGCTTTCTGGTAATAACGTTCAGCATCTTGATACTGCCCTTGATCGCTCAGGTATTCCGCATAGAAAAAGTTGGGATCGATACCCTGGGGGTTTACCTTTAACGCCTGAGAGAGCAACTGACCGGCTTTGTCATCGTCGCCAAAGCCAAGAGGCCACCCAGGCACTTTAAAATATAAAGTACCAAGACTGGTATACGCAGAGCCCTCCAACGCTGCGGCATCAATCTGCAGAGCCTGCTCCAAATCTTTCTTTGAAGCTTTGGCATACTTCAATGCCCCCAAACCACCCTTAACGCCGGCATAACTCGACTCAACAATACCACTCCAAATAAGCACCGGAGCACTATTGGGATAATCTGTTTTGGCTTTTGCAGCAACAGCCAGAAGCTCTTGGTAAGCTGCCAGCTGAGACTTTCCCGTCAACTTATAATTGGCCTTGGCCCACAGCTGTTGCATGTGGTGCACTGATTCCTCTGACGAGGCCAAACAGACACCGCTGAGTAACCATAGGGGAAGCAGCAACATTAGACCATAGCGCCACCATACAGTTCGAGGTGTACTATTTCGATAGGTACCTATTTGCCGTACACTATTTTTTCGTGTACTGGATAGACATAGAGCCTGTGAATACCTGGACGTTGATGCGACTGTTAATGAATTCATAAACATGACCTCTTTCAGTATTTCATCATCTGTTTCGCTAAATTGAACGTTACCGCGCGTAGGATAAAACAGTGGGCAGTTGTTTTTTCAAAGCTCGATCAACCACACGGGGTAACAATCCATTGATACGAACAAACAATTTTTCCGGCCAACCCAGGTATTGCTCGATACAACCGGGTTTGGCAATAACCGACACCAGCTGCTCCGCCACGTTTTCAGGACTGTCGACTGCAGTACCCAAAGCCTGACTCATCGCTACCATTTGCTCACTATTGATCGCAGTGGACGTCATCCTCGGCGCAAAATACACTACCCGTATGTTGCTGTCGGCCAATTCCCGCCGCAGAGACTCTGTAAAGCCCCGCAATCCAAATTTACTGGCACAATAGGTCGCAGAGCCCGCCATACCAATACTGCCCATAATCGAACCCACATTGATAATCATGGCTTCTGTGCGATTTTGCAGTACTGGGATTAACCGACTGCACAGGATCATCGGAGCACAGAGATTAACCGTCATCATTCGAGTAATCTCTCCTGACGACGTCTGCTCGTGAGTTGCCAAATGATTGACCCCCGCGTTATTAATTAACACATCTACTTGATTGGTTTGAGCTAACGCAACCAGCTTATCAACGCCGTCCTCACTGGCAACATCCACCGCAATGGCTAGATGCCCCTCGCCAACCAGATTCTTTTTGAGTGCATTAAGACGGTCAAGGTTTCGCCCTGTAAGAATCAGGCGAGCGCCGGCTGCGGCCAATGCCTTGGAAATTTCCAGACCAATACCACCGGTTGAGCCGGTAAGCAAAACAGTTTTAGCGTGTATTTCCATAATATTCACCTTTAAGCCATGCCTCAAAAATCAGGCAGCAAATGACAACGCCTGCTCAGGTCTTAATTCACAATGAATATTGTGATATAGCTGATAAAACATACGCGCGCTATGAACAATCTGGTTTTGCTCGTTAACATCGTCTATTCGATTCATCAGGTTTTCAAAAAACTGAATGTGTTCCTGATCAATACAGCCATGTGAACGTAAATAGCTAAATGCCGAATCTGGCAAGTGAAGAGCAGTTTGAATTTTGTCTGCGGCCAGATCAGCAATTTTCACACTGGTACCTTCGAGAACCTGGACAGAACCAAAAAAGCCAAGAGGATTGACCCGCTGCACCGTATCGTAGGCATAAGCCACCCAAAGCTCCGTTGAACCGTTCGGTCGACTGTAGCGCACTTTTTCTTTATCAAAGCCACAAGCCGCAATATCGTTGAGGATCCACTCCTGATGCCCCAACTCTTCTTCAATGTATTCTGCCACCGCATTCCGGAGCCATTCTTTTGATTCAGGCAGTCTTGCTCCTGTAGCCATCAAAAGAGGAGTTGTGTGTTTAACATGGTGATAGGCCTGGCTTAGAAAAGCGACATACTCTTCGATGGTGATATTGCCACTCAAACATCGACTGATGATGGGAGCAGAAAGTAACATCTCCCTTTCTACCTGAGTTTCCCGCTGCAAATGATCGTAAAAATTCATAGTTTTCTACCTGTGTATTTGTCTGAACATTTTTTAATCTGAACATTCTTATAGTCTGAAAAAAGATATTCATGGATGAGCGTAAAGCTCATCAATCAACTCATCGAAATCTTTTGCCATTAAGTCTCTGCGGGGACGCCCGTTAGCCGTCAGGTAAGGCTGCCACGCAGACGTCTCGAGTCGAGACCAGTTTTGAATTCGGGCATAATCCGGCAAAGAGACATTGACAGTTTCCACCCAGTCCTGGATCGTCTCATTACTGACAACATCTGCGGCGCTCAGCAGAGCAATCAGGTGGGGCTTACCATCCCCCATCACGACACATTGGCTCATTAGAGGCATGGCCAACAGTGCGCTCTCAACCCACTCTGGACTGATATTGCGGCCAAAGCTGCTGATCAGAAGGTTCTTTTTTCGCCCTTGAATGGATAGCCACTCATCTTCAACCGTACCCAAATCCCCTGTGCGAACAACCTGCGGATACCAGCTGTCAGGCTGTCCCATATACCCCAGAAAAGACGAGCCTTTGACGATCAACTCTCCCTTCTCAACGGCAATCTGGCAATGTGGCAGGCAGCGCCCAACACTGCCCGGCTGTTCTGCATCCAGAGTGTTCAGCGCCACCACTGAAGCGCACTCCGACAAACCATATCCCTCATAAACCGGCAGACCACATCGACGCGCCTGCGCTATTAATGACGGCGCTACCTTGCCGCCCCCCACCGCCATAAACGACAAACAAGCGGGAGGCTGCCAACCTTGCTGACAGGCGACCACCAGAGCCTGTAACAGTTGTGGTAACAAGATCATGGTATTGGGCTGAGCCTGCTCAATACAGGACAGCAATTCAGAAATATTAAGACCAGAACTGCCGCTCAGTCCGCGCTTCTTAGCACCCGGCAGCATCACTCGTCCACCAGACAACAAGGGCACATAAACCCCGGCGATGTTTTCCAACAGCGTTGCTAACGGCAACAAACACAGGTGCCTGGGCTGATAAATATTAATCACTCGAGCCAGAGATTCTGCCACCTGCCACTGGTGTTTCAGGCTCAAACAGACCCCCTTGGGATTGCCTGTCGAACCAGAGGTAAACGTGATCTTTTGAGTCGCCTCGGGCAAAGCCGTGCTTTCATCCTCCGGAATGCCGCCAGAGACACGCTGTGCAAAAAACTGCGTACCCGGCACAGATAATTTGTCGGCATCAACTAACTGAGCGTCACTCTGCTGATCACTGATCAACATATCCACACTCGCCAGACAATGACGTCTCTGGGCTTGAGAAAAAAAACCAGGAAGAGGCAAGCACGTCCGTCCTGCGGCCTGACAAGCCAAATCCACCAGTACCCAGTCCCGACTGTTATCTGCCAGTAAACCCACAACCTTTACCGGCTGGCCACTCAGCCATAAAGCCAGCGACTCCACCGCTTGCATTAATTGCCGATAGCTCATGCTGTCGTGTTCATCCTCCAACGCAACATCATTGGAATACTCTCTGGCTATATTGCGAAAGTGCGTCAGATTCATTGTTCACCGCCTCCCTGCTGACGATACAAACGCACCTGATGCGACAAGGTATTAATGGCGGTTTCATGCTCTACCAATACCCGTTGTAGCAGAGGGACTTCGCGAACCTTGTCCATGGCACTGATACTATCCAGCGCCATAACCTTGGGGCACTGCTGGTAATACCGTCCCCAGTCGTCCTGTCTGCCCTTGAGACGTGAAGCTGGTGCAGGAGCCAGCACAGTGGGTGATTCCGTCAGACGTTTAATCAGCTTCTCCACCTCTGGAGTCGCAGTAAAGACCAACCAGGAAAACCCTGCCGCCTCTACGGCCGCCGCCATAACCAGAAACAGGACCAGACTGCTGCCCCTCTGGGTGGCGACCAGATTACCAATTTCGATAATACTGTCCCGATCCACAGGAATTTGTGCAGCCTTGGCAACGGCCTGCTCAACAGGCTGATCAAGATAAGTTTCCAAAAACAAAGGGGACGAAAAAGCCGGACGCAGACCGGCTACTCCCGCTAGGCTCTGGTTTCGGGACACAGTCAGCAGCAGAGGCAGAAAAGCCCGAATTTTGGCGTCGTAGACCTTGAGATATTGCCTGGCGATGTAATCTTCAATGGCAAAGCGCTGTGAATCAGCAGGCCACAGCAAAGCAAAAGTCGACTGATTAACATCACCTTCTTGCTCAGATTGCGACAAAAATTGTGGTTTTATACTGCATGGGGGGGAATACATGGACACAGCTCCTAAAGCCAAATCACTGATAAATACCCGATATACGCATAGTAGTGAGCGATTCTTAAGAAAGTCTTAAGAAAACTTAAAGAAAGTCTTAAGAGAGGGATTTATGGCAGAAATTCAGGAAATAGGCTGCGGAGAGGTCTGAAACATAACCCCAGAGGCTGACTCCAGGGCATGGTCGAGAGAAGGTACTTAAAGAACGTTAAGGAGCGATCAAGATCAACTTGCCGGTTTTGGGATCCCGATAAACCTGCCCAACCGATTCGTAACCTTCCCCACCTTCAGCACCCTGTCCGGGCAGCGTCGGCAATTCCTTTCCTCGCTCAACCACCGTTTTGGCGTTAGGGTCCTGAAGCTGTTGCTGAAAGTGATCCTGCAATTGTTCACTCATGGAGATCAGAGCGGCAATCAAACCACAGGCAAACACCAGCATCAGATCCAGCAGGTTAGCTAACGGCCCCAGCGGCTCTTCGTCACTGCCACCGAAACGGTCTGAGTTCCAGCGACTAGACATTTTCAGCCTCTGCTTCAGCAGCTTTTAACGACGATTTAGGCTGTGCCGAAGGTCTGACAATCGTATTCAATTCATGGGGCGACGTGTTCACAGATTGCTCCATTGCGGTTAACAGATCGTCGTACCAACGGCGGCGCACACGGCCAATCACAAAGCCGACAATACCTACCAGCAAGCCCATAACCGTCGTGTCAAATGCGACACTCATCGCGGTCGTCAAGATACTCAGCTCACCGTCACCCAAAGCTGCCAAACCCGGGCCCAGAGGAATCAGCGTTCCCATCAAACCTAACATGGGAGCAATGCGGGCCATAAAATCGCTGCGTTCAATGCGTTTTTTGGCCAACTGTTCAAAGCCGGCTATATCCCCGCTGCGACGCCAGCTGGACAAGCCTTTAACCCGCTCTGCCAATAAAGTACCCAGATCAAGTACCGCCAGTGCCGCCAGCAACATCAGCAGCCACAAAACCGGTTCGAGTAAATAGCTGACCAAAAGGTGCAGCAGACCAATCGAAGAAGACGTTAACATCTAATATTCCTCATGTTTCTATAATGGCCTTTTAAGCCCCTAATCCTTATTGCGCTGACTGGCTGGCGCACGACTGCCTCGCACCCAACCGGCAATCAACAATACTGCCAGCAATAAGGCAACCCAATAGTATGGTGGCGTCTGTGATTCCGAGTCTTGGGACTGGTTTTCAGCGTTATCCTTGTGAGCAGCGTCCTGATCCGATGCGGTTTGACTCTCAGCTTGTTGCACCGCATTGGCGTCAGACAGATTGATTTCAGCCACAACACTTGGCGCAGCCGCAACACTCGAATCCACTGTGGTTTCAGACAAAAGCTTTTGCAGGTTTTTATACTGCTCTTCATCCACATAGGGCTTGATGAAATCGTACATGGGATGATTTTGCGTGGTGTGCCCGCTGCCAGGCAAACCGTTTTCCAGCACCAACTCGGTGAACGATCCCGCCACCTGTTTCAGCGTTTCGTCACTGGCTTCCCAGAAGCCTTTTTGCGCCGCCACCAGCATAATTGCCAACATGTTCGCCTTGACGTGTGCGTTGTGGTTTTGCTCAAGGAATTCATTCAGGCCGATATTGAGCTTGTCATCGATGTAGACCGATTTCACCTCATCCCACACCCAGCTTTTCACGAAACCGGGATTGGTGACCAGCCAGCCCCACAGGTATTCGAGGAATTCGCTGCCCATGGTGCGGGCACCGGCATAGCCCTCATCCATTAACGGTTTCAGCCATTGCGGGTTTAAAAACTGACCGCGTAATTCAGCCAATAGCGCCACTTCCAATGGCTCCATCGACAGGCTATTAGCGTCTTTATGGAACAGAATAAAGTTCTCCGGCGGTTGGCCTTTGACTGTCTCAACGGCGAGACTTAAACCGCCGAGATAATCGAAGGCATCGTTGTTATCCAGCAGCCCATACAGATTACTGGAACGACCCAAATAGGTGTGGCCAACGGTATTGAGGCGCTGTTTGAACACGTCCTGCATGGGTTCACCTTGCAGATTCAAACCGTACGCATGCCCCATGCGGCTCATGTAGGTATCAGCCAATTCAGAGCGCTCTTTCCAACTGCCAGAACGCTCCGCCAGACGATTCACGCCCGCACCGTAGGTTCCCGGCGCATCACCAAACACTCGATAGGCAGACTGCTTGCCCGCCATCACGGCAGGCATTCCCTGTTTCAGCGCATTGCGGGCATCTTCCACCCAGCGCGCCGCAACCAAATTGATGTTCAACGACTCACTGCCCGGGTTTTGCTGATTGCCTAGTGGTTCCAGAGCGCCGTTCAACGCGTAGGTTAACGCCGGATATTGTTCGCGAATCAAATCAGACGAGGCATCCAGCGCCATCAGTACGGCTTTTTCCAGTAACACCAGATGCGCACCGTACAAATCGCGAAACAAACCGGAGGTGGTAAAGACGGTGTCGTGCCGCTGCCGAGGCTGACCGTTTTCCATCATGCCCGTCACGTCCAGCCGCTCCAGATCTTTAACGATACCGCGACTGCTCCACATGGGTTTGACACCTAACATATCAAAACCGAAGGCGATCATGGCGCCTTCATCGCGCACCACATCCGAAGCCCACAGCACGATGGCATCAGACTCTGGAATCTGCGCGTGTCCATTTACTTTTTTTCCATCTACGTTTCCATCTACGTCCCCATCTACTACAGCACTCACGTTAGAAACGGTTTCCTGACGGGCTTTGGCAGCCAGCTCCAGCCCCACGTCATAACCCAAGCGCGATGGAATCAGGCTGCCATCCAGTGCGTAAAAGTTGCGCCCCGTAGGTAAAGCTTCTGGGGTACGAATAGGATCATTGCCTTTACCCGGTGCGATAAACTGGCCGCTCAAGCCTTTCAGCAAGCCATCCATTTCAGCCTTGGGCGACGCAGACAGCATGCTCTCCCAACCTGCTCCCACCTCATCGCCCTGCGCCATGGACGTGAGCATGGTGTCGATAGCTTTGTCAGTCCAATCCTGCCCGAAAACATGCAGTCCCAGCGGCATAAAATCTTCTTGCAAGTGCGTGAGGTAGTGACCGATTTCGTGCACCAGCAATTCGTCGTCCACCTGATCAAAGTCCGTAATGCCTCGCACTTCTAATTCGCCAGACATACTGGCCAACAGCTCGTCGCGCAACTTCAGATCATCAACCATAGACTTCATCGCGGTGATGGCCCGCTGACGCATAGCGCCTGCGGCTTCCGGCGCGGCTTCATAGCTTTCTACCAGGTGACGCAGCTCCAGTAATTGATCGTACAACTCAGTACTGTCCAGCGGGGGCGTCAGATGATCGATCATCACCGCCAAGCCGCGACGCTTGGCCTGAATGCCTTCACCCACACCATCCACAATGTACGGATAGACGCTAGGCAGATCCCCGAGCAACGCCTGCGAGTAGTCTTCATCGCTCAAACCCACACGGTGGCGCGGCAAGAATTCATAGGTGGAATGACGACCCAAATGCACCAGCGCATCCGCCTGGAAACCATTGCGCAACCACTGATAAAACGCCATGTACTGATGCGGTGGCGGAAACGACAAGTTCGCGTGCAACAACTCTTCGTTAAGCTCCCAGCCACGAGGCGGCTGCGGACCCACAAAGACATTGCCAAACTGTATGCCAGGAATCAGCAATTGGTTGTCATACACCATCACTTTTCCAGGTATCGCACCCCAGCCACGCAAACCTTCGACACCGCTGTCGCTGATGGCAGACACTAACTCTTCCGCTTTTGACCAATCTACAGCTTTGTTCTGCGCGCTGCCGTCGACGGATTCACCGTAGGAATCTTCCAACTGTTGCAGCAAGTTCATCACTCGCTCACGGGAAGGATGATCCGCGCCTTCAATGGCGTGACGCAAATCCTTAACCACCCGTGCAGTCAAGTGACGAGCAATGTCTTTATTTTCCAGATGTACTGCGCGCTGTAACATTTCGTGCAGATACCCCAGCGGCCCTGCCACCATTTCCCGCTGCAATGCGGCTGGCAGAGTGTCGAACCACTGCTGATATTGCGCAGGGGAAACCGTCTGAACCTTGGCCGACATGGATTTCAACACCTGCCGATCTTCCGGCAAATTGACACCTTTCTCTTGCAACAAATCCAGCAAGGCTTCTTCCGTTGCAGGCAGTTCACCCGTGTTGTAGCCCGCCGCTTTCATTTCTTGAAGAATATGGAAGAGCGAGGCCGGCACATTCAAGTTATCCGCACCGATGTTGTGACGTCCGGGAGGGTGATTGTAATAAATGATGCCGACTTTTTTATCTGCGTTAGACTTTTCCTGCAGTGCCAACCAGCGATCGACTCGCTGATTAAGCAGTGTGACCTGAGATTCAATGAGGCGAGATAAGGTCACTTTCAAGCCAGTGGCTTTATCAAGACTCGGCGGTGTCATTGCGGCCACCACCAGCGGTTGGGAAACACCCTGTAACTCTGGCATAGCAATACGGTAGTGCACACTGTCCCAACGCAGACCTTCTTCTGACAAACGCCATTCGTCTTCTGTACTGTCGGTTAGACGGATAGCCTTGAGTGTGGGAACATTTAAGGCCTCAAGCGATTGGGTCACCTCTGCACGGCCTTCACCGCCACCGATGACAAAGTTTTGCAGCGAGACTACCACGCCGATACGATCGCGATACTGCGCCAGAATGTCCACCGCTTCGACACTGGCCTCGCCCCATTTCGCCAGCACGCGCAGACAATAGCGATTGCTTGTTGCCTGCTGTTCACAGAGATCTTCCATCAGCTCACGTTCACCGGGACGATCACCGTGCTCATAGTCCAGAATGACAACCCAGCGTTTATCATCATCGATATTCAGTTTGTTCAGTTGCAACTTATTGCCGATGATCTCTACGGGCTGTTCATCCAAAAACACCCGTAGAGGCTTGCGCAACTCAGGCGCTGGCACACTGAGATTCTCGCCAGTCGATGCCAATAAATGCCTGAAAATGCCATCGAGGTTGGAACCGTTGCGATCAGCCCAGAAGAGCTTGGTGGTCAACCAATCACGGTATTTCGGATTATCGTTTAGCTGTTGTTGTGACCACGCCAGCAGATCCGCATCCTGTTCCAACGGCGGATCTTGCATCAGCTGATCAAGATCTGCTCCCTGCAATAAAGGCTTGCTGTTCAAGCGTGAAGAACTCACCAATCGTCGGTCACTGTGTACCGCCACAAAACTTGGAATCAGACGATCATCTTCTAAATAACCGTTCAACAAGGTGGAAGCATCGCCAAACACACCGCCAGCAAAGACGATATCAGCCTGCTTGATTAAGGCTTGGCGTTCCGGCTCCGGCAGTTCACTGAATTGATCGGTGGTGCGTAAAATCAATTGATGCTGAGGGTTAGCGTTGAGAAACGCGTGAGCCCCAGTCAACACATCGGCACTGTTGCTCGACGAAACAACGCCCAATACCGTACCCGCCTGCACGCTGCTCGCCATACTGAGCATCAATACCAGCACACCAACACAGCGGCCAGTTTGAAGCCAACGACCACTCTTTTTCAGATTCGAAACTAACCCAAACATACTGTCTCCAATGGATATGGCCACCACACGGCACCAAAAACAATTGAACGACGAGAGCAAAACGTCTGAATACTCAGACAAAGGGGGAATAAACGAGGCGATTCGTTGTTGTCAGGGGTACAACAACCAGGAAACTGCCCAAGATAAAGCCCTCCGCTTCATCGATGCAACATGCTGCAAAGGGCCGGTTTCGGGCTCACTACCAGACTTCAGGCAGATTACCGTTGCGGGGGCAGCGGTGGGATAGGTCAGGCTCATCAGAGCAGCAGACACCACACTTCCCGTTTAACCTGTTCCAGACGATAAACACAACTACCGTCGACAGGCACCCTTTCACAGAAGGCGCCTATACTAGAAGCTGATGACTCGCAGGTCAAAGAGTTTTGCCGGAGGGCTGATCGAGTTGAAACCACCATTTAAAGTCTATAAATGGTGGCTGATGATTATTGATAGTGGCTAAGGGCTACTCATGTGGTTAGTGACTGTGAGCAGAATCTACGGGCTCACTGACATGCTCATAAACCTCACTGCTGCCGTCCTTCTTCAGCAACAGGACATCGTAGTCGTCATGGCGATGCCCCACTTCCATTCCCGGGCTACCCACTGGCATACCCGGTACAGACAAGCCAATAGCATCTGCAGGCTTTTCCTCTAGAAATCGTTTCATAATCGGTGCAGGCACATGCCCTTCAAAGACATAGCCATCCACTACGCCCGTATGGCAGGACTGGTATTGAGGCGCAATACCGTGCTTCTGTTTAACGTCGCTCATACTGTCTGAATCGGTCACCGTAGGGCTGAAGCCTTCACCCTCAAGATACGTCACCCATTTCTCACAGCAACCGCAGTTGGGATTTTTAAACACAGAAATATCGGTTTCAGCCACCGCCAAGCCTGAACTGATGAACAGGCAAACCATCAAAATCAGCCTTGGGATCACAGCCACTGCTGTCGTCGCGTTACTCTTGGCTTGTACGGTTAACATAAATATTCCTTATCCGATCAGAAGAGTTGCCTTTATAAAGCAGCCATTAACAAGCGTCAATACATCAATATCTCTATACGACAGTACACCAATACACCAATACAACAGTACATCACTCAGGCTCATCCTGCGGTACCGGGTTCTCGGTTTCTAACTCACCAACTGCAGCGCTGTCTTCATCACCGCTTTCGGACTCGTTATTAAAATCCAGAATAAAAATCTGCCAGAAAGCGATAAACAGTACCGCCACCAACGGACCAATCACAAAGCCATTCATGCCAAACAAGGCAAATCCGCCAAGGGTAGACAACAACACCAAATAATCCGGCAGTTTGGTGTCCCTGCCCACCAGAATCGGCCGCAGCAGGTTGTCCACCAAACCAATGATACCCGCACCAAAGGCTGTCAGAATCAGGCCTTTCTCCCAACTGCCCACCGCAAACAAATAAATCGCCACTGGCCCCCAAATCAGTCCCGAGCCAACCACAGGGATCAGCGACAACAACACCATGACCGCCCCCCAGAACACAGCACCTTTGATGCCCAACAAGGCAAAGATTATCCCCCCTAAACTCCCCTGAATAATCGCCACCACCAGATTGCCTTTGACGGTCGCCTTGGTCACTTCGGCAAACTTATTGAACAGGTGTCGCTCCCGCCCATCTCCCAAAGGCAATGCCCGAATCAGGAGATCAATCAGCATGGTGCCGTCACGAAACAGGAAAAACACCAGATACAACATCAACGCCAAACTGACAAAGAACTGCAACATATTCTGCCCGATGGACAAGGTATTCTCCGCCGCCCAACGACTCACCGTGCCAGCACTTTTGGTGAGCGTTTCCTTGATGAGCGACAGGTCGATATTAAAGCGATCCAGCAGCCCCTGAATAAAGGGAAACCCATCGCGCACCTTTTCCAGATACTCCCCCGGGTCCAGCTCACCACTCTCTAAAAGCTGATAGACCTCCCGCCCCTCATCCACCATAGCCTTGATCAGGAACAACATCGGCGCCACACCGACCACAACACAAATCGTTAACGTCGCCAGCGCGGCCAGGTTACGTCGGTTCCAGCGATTCAGCAGGAACTGGTAAAGCGGATAAAACAAAATGGTAATCACACAGGCCCAAAACACCGGACTGAAAAACGGCTTGAGCAGAAAAAAGAACAACACAGAGACAAGCACCAGCATCAGCAGAAAACTGCCCTGCTCCAAACGCGTGTAACCTTGAGGGGCTGGCATCAAATACTCCTTTTGCATTATCCGTTGGTGACATCAGAGGCAACTAAATGGGTAAGCGCCTGTTTATATCACCATAGCATTACCGTTGTGCTGTGTAATTGTTGTCCGTGGGCAATGGGAACACTCTGATTAAGTCTGACTCAGTTTAGGGGAAGCTGAGGTGTGATCTGGCTTACTCTGGCAGGCCCTCGAATTCTGGCACGTCGCTATTCGCGTCATCCCACACGACTCTGCTCGATGTAAAAATGTGCGCAGCTGGCAACACCGAGACTTCCGTATCCAAACACCCTGCAGGAACGACAAGCAACCCTGCAATTTGAGTGTTTGGTAATGCTGAACCACACGACTTACAAAAGCTTTTGTTGTGACGAGTGCCCGGAAGCGTAAAAGACATCACAGCATCCAGCCCCATAAGCCAGGTCAGTTTAGCTGACTGCGAAAATAAATTTGCGGCATGAGCAGATCCCGTATCTTTTTGACAACGCTCGCAATGACACAGGTAAAAGCTGTCAAAGTCACCTAGCACCTCAAATCTGACTGTGCCACACAGACAAGAACCAGCATGTTTAGTCATAAGATTCCCCTTTATGTTCTATAGATGAAGCATACGTGACGCAACGCTGAGCGGCGCGGCTTACTGTTACTCTATCTTACGTGCTTCTCTATTTTAACGCTCAACCATGCGTACTAATTCCGACCTTTTATAGACAGCATAACCGTCCCACGCAATCCAGAAAAAGACCATTATGAAAACGAATACCCCAGATGAAATAAACCTAAACCTTGCGAAAAAACTTGCATGTCGGAGTGTCGTGATCGTCAGGCAAAGAGTCAACACCGAGTCTTTGAACTACGTTTTCCTAGTTTGGAAGAGGCCCTTCGACAGGCTCAGGGCGAACGGGAGGTGGTGGTGGCTGCATGTTCCTCGCTTGGAAGAGACCCTTCGACAAGCTCAGAGCGAACGGGCTGGGTGGGGGCTGCATGTTCCTCGCTTGGAAGAGCCCCTTCGACAAGCTCAGAGTGATCGGGTCTTTGGCAGCACTTTATTCCGACTGTTATTAATCTCGGCATCCACCTCCCTATGACTGATGTCGTAAGCCAGCTCTGATGCAAATAAAGGCTTCAGCTTGTCAGTGGGTTGGTTAGTATCCAACCACAGATCCATGCCCGCCTTGTCCAGCATCACCGGCATTCGGTTATGAATAGGCTTAATGCTGTCGGCGGCTTCGGTAGTCACAATAGAGCAGGACAGCAGCTCGTCATTCCAGCAATCCCACAAACCTGCAAAAGCAATAGCGCCCTCATTCCGATACAGCTCAATAGGTTGTTTGCCGGAAGGAGTCTTCTGCCACTCGATAAACGAGCTGCACGGAATCACGCAGCGTTTGTGACGAAACGGCGCCTTGTAAGCCCTACTCGTCTCCAGAGTCTCGGATCTGGCATTGAACATGGCGAATTTGGTGTCAGGGCCTGATGACCAGCTGGGTGTCAGCCACCAGCGAGCCAGATGGCATTCGCGCTGCCCATCCTGTTCATAAAAGATGGGGACAGTCTCGGTGGGGGCGATGTTGTATCGTTCGGCCAGCGTGACCGGAACACCAAGTTCGTCCACAAGCCCCACCATGCCTGGGGTCATCGAGATATTAAAGCGACCACACATAAGAGCCTCTCTGGATTATCTGGAAAAGTCTTCTTGGCAAAATACCACACCTGAAATTATACTGTTTATCCATACAGTAAAATATCAAGTTAATCATGAAGCTCATACTATACAGCCATGCGGTACAGGCCGGCTTCCCGTCCCCCGCAGACGACTACAAGGAAGGAGCTCTGAGTCTGGATGACCACCTGATCGAACACCCGGCTGCCACCTATCTGGCCCGAGCCGCGGGGGACTCCATGGAGGGAGTGGGCATTTTCGACCGCGATTTACTGGTTATAGATCGGGCGCTGGAGCCCGTCCAGGGCGATGTGATCATCGTGGCACTGGACGGTGAGCTGACCTGCAAGATCCTGGATAAGCAGCGTCAGCGCCTGCTAGCGGCCAACCCCCGCTTTCCGGCCATCCCGATTCTGGACGAGCAGAGTGTCGTCATTGAGGGCGTGGTCAAAGCCTCCATCCGCTACCACCGGAAAGCCTCATGCTAGCACTGGTCGACTGCAACTCCTGCTATGCCAGCTGTGAGCAGATCTTCCGGCCGGACCTGCGGGGCAAGCCCGTGGTCGTGCTGTCCAATAATGACGGCTTTGTGGTGGCACGCTCCAAAGAGGCCAAGGCACTAGGCATTGGTGACTTGCAGGCGTTTTTCAAAGTCGAGCCTCTACTGCGGCGACACGGGGTGGCGATTTTCAGCAGTAATTACCCGCTGTACGGGGATATCTCCCATCGGGTGATGACGACCCTGAGAAGCTTTTCACCCTCAGTGGAGGTGTACTCCATCGATGAGATGTTTCTGGACTGTGAGGGACTGCAGGAAGATTGGAAAGCCTATGGCCAGACCATCCGAAGCACCCTCTGGCGGGATGTGCGTATGCCCGTCGGGGTAGGCATTGCACCCAGCAAGACCCTGGCAAAACTGGCAAACCGGGCGGCCAAGAAGATTCCGCAGTGTCAGGGGGTTTGCGTGCTCGATGAACCTCATAAATGGGAGTGGCTGCAAAGGCGAACGCCCATTACCCAGCTGTGGGGCATTGCCGGTCGTCTGGCCCGGCGCCTGGCCGAATTCAATATCACCACCGCCTACGATCTGGCCAAAGCCGACCCCAAGGTGCTGCGACGCAAGGTGAGCGTCAATATCGAACGAATGATTGAAGAGCTGAATGGCATCTCGTGTATTCCTCTGGAGGAACTACCGCCCGCCAAACAACAGATTTACTGCACCCGATCATTTGGAGAAAAGCTGACCGAGCTGGCACCCATCCAGCAAGCCATCACCCTCTATGCCAGCCGGGCAGCGGAAAAGCTCCGGCAACAAACCTCACTGGCCTCATCACTGCACGTGTTTTTGCACACTTCACCGTTTGAGGATGGCTACTACAGCAACAGTACGGTGGTGCAGTTGCCATACCCCACCGATGACAGCCGGGTGATCACATCATTGGCCAAAGACACCATCGCCCGTCTGTACCGGCCTCACTACCGGTTTCTAAAAGCTGGGGTTGGATTGCTGGAACTGTCCGAGAAAGAACATCAACAGCATGACCTGTTCCATTCAGGTCAAAACCTTAAAGCGGATAAGTTGATGCACGTTGTTGATCAGATCAACACGGAGTATGGACGCGGAAGTTTGTTCCTGGGCGCAGAAGGGATCAACAAAAAATGGAAGATGCGGCAGGGGTACACATCACCGGCGTACACAACCCGATGGGCTGACCTACCCAAAGTCAGAACTTGAGAATGAGTGTATGGTGATGAGTGCGTATCTTGGTCCAATATCTAGACCGAGAAGTTTGTACAGATACACCCTGTGTCAGCAATTAAAACTGGCGTCTACTTTATTGGGGAAAACCTCGAGCTTGACGGTAATTTGTTGTCGTCATCTCGTTAAGACCTTTAGAAGCTCTGAAAGCGTACTTAACCCTTCTTTGTCGAGAGACTCAAACAGCGCACTTGAATCGTACTCGAACGAAACTTTTGCCTCTTCAGTAATTCTCTTTCCAGCTTTTGAAAGAACGACCAAACTGACTCTGGCATCACGAGGATTATCTTCCTTTTCAATAAGACCTATTTTCTGCATAGGATTGAGAAGACGTGTGACGCCAGACGGGCTTAATCCCACTTTTTCTGCCAGATCGCTGCGTCGCATTTTTTGATTGGCAGCGATATATAGCTGATTCAGAACAAGATATTCTGAAAGCCCAATACCATGCACAGAAAGAGCGGCGCCAACCCTTTTCTGAATTTTGCTTTGCATATTGAGGATGCTTATTACCAACCCAGCCTCTACATTCTCCGACACAAGCATCTCCTTGCGTAATATTTGATCTCGCAACCATATGCCTAAATAGTTGCGAGGTCAAGCATTAATGAACTATTGGCACCTGATCCGTGGAACCTAATGCAAAGGGCACCGGCGAAATTGACGTAGTGAAACGGAGGCAAAGGCGTCCGAGGGCCGCGTTCTATTAACTGGTTTGTTCAATATTGGCGCGGCGCCTCCGCTCCTGCTCAGTCATTTGCACTTGACGCTCCTTTATGGAGTTCAGCCCAAGATGTGCACGGCGCTCATTAACCGTGAGAAAAGGGGTCAAAGCCCTTTAATTCTTGAATTTCTCATCTTATTGCGAAAACCTAAGCCATAGCATTGAAGCCTTTCACTATCGTGGCATAATGGAAACCTTCACCATAGCGTCAGCATCGACGGAAGTATTTGCCCACCAGGATGCAAGCTATCA
>NZ_CBFIHX010000082.1:0-16490 GCF_965662505.1 Pseudomaricurvus sp.
GAGTGGACTCACTGGACGGACGCTTGCCCGCCTGAGCTTTGAAAATACGCGGCTTAAACAGACGAGCCATAATCAGCTGTACAAGCCGGAGGACAGATAACGATCACCCCGGTCACAGATAATCGCCACGATGACTGCATTCTCGACTTCACGACTCAATCTCAGGGCACCTGCCACAGAGCCACCACTGGAAACCCCACAAAAAATACCCTCGCGTTCAGCCAGAGCTCTCATGGTGTCCTCTGCCTCTGCTTGCCCCATATTAATCACCCGATCGACACGGGTTTCGTCGAAAATACTCGGCAGATACTCTTTGGGCCAGCGACGAATCCCCGGAATGCTGGCTCCGTCTTCAGGCTGCAAACCAATGATTTCGATCTCGGCATTTTGCTCTTTCAGATACTGAGAGGTCCCCATAATAGTCCCTGTGGTCCCCATCGAGCTGACAAAGTGGGTGATCTCTCCGCCTGTCTGCTGCCAAATTTCAGGTCCCGTGGAGTAATAGTGAGCCAACGGGTTATCACCATTACCAAACTGATCCAGCACCTTGCCCTTGCCTTCCGCTTCCATGGTTTTGGCCAGATCCCGGGCGCCTTCCATCCCCTGCTTCTGAGTCACCAGAATCAGCTCAGCGCCATAAGCCGTCATGGCGGCTTTACGCTCAGAGGTCATGTTATCGGGCATGATCAGCACCATCCGATACCCCTTGATCGCAGCAACCATGGCCAGTGCGATGCCCGTATTACCGCTGGTGGCCTCGATCAAGGTATCACCGGGAAGGATATCCCCACGGCTTTCAGCCCGTTCGATCATGGAAAGCGCTGGCCGATCTTTAACCGAGCCCGCAGGATTGTTCCCCTCAAGTTTGACTAAAATTGTATTGGTGGTTTCGCCAGGCAAGCGCTGCAGGCGTACGAGAGGGGTTTGTCCGATGCAAGATTCAACTGTGGGGTAATCCATAATATCCTTCAAGCCGTATAATGGCAGGTGACTGAATGACGCAGCGGTCTATTTTAGCGCCGAATATGGTATGGTGGAACCTGCAATTGGTTGGCAATCAGAAGCCTCGCAAGGGATCTCGAAACTTCTGAACAAAAAACAGTAATAATGTACACGGTGGCCGCTTGACGGCAGAAAATCACCCTACAGGAGTTTACAGGTGCATTTGCCCATTTCACCCAAGAGTTTAGCATTTAAGATCCAACAGCTAAGCGTTCTGCCGGTTCTGATCTGCATTTCCCTCACAGGGATAGGGTTCACGTTATTCCAGATGCATGAAGGCGAAAGCATCGAACACCATCGCAGCGAGCTAGCGATCCGCTGGCTCGAAAGCCTGACTCAGCACTCAGTCGCTACGAACAACACCAAACACATTACTGAGACCTTTGGCGACCTGATGGAATTGCCAAATGTGCGAGGAGTCTATCTATACGACCCTCAGGGACAAATAAGTATTAAACAGGGCCAGCGGGCCGACGCAAGCATAGTCCCACAACTCACAGACACTCCGCACCACTGGCAACAGGATGACAACAACTATTACAGCGTGCCTGTCTTCAATCGTCAGGATTTGAACAACATAGTGCAATTGGGCTGGGTGGTTCTTGCCGTTAACAAGCACGCGCTGAACATCCGTCACTATCAAAATGCCGCCATTATCCTGTTTAGTATCCTGATTACCTCCATTGTATTAATGATTCTCGCCTGGCGACTCACTCGCTCCATTGAAGTACCGCTGCACAATGCTCAACGCACTCTGCAAGATTTTAATCGTCACAAGTTCGAAAGCCGGACAGCGGTTTCCGGCAGCATTGAATTGCAAAACCTGGCTCACGGACTCAATGAACTGGGGAAAGGCCTGCAGCAATCACAAAACAATATTCGCCAACAGGTGGATCAGGCGACCTCTGACTTGCAGGAAACGCTGGAAACGGTTGAGATTCAGAGCATTGAACTGGATATCGCCCGAAAGAATGCTGTGGCGGCCAACCGGGCAAAATCCGAGTTTCTGGCCAATACCACCCATGAGATACGCACCCCAATTAACGGTATTCTGGGCTTCACCAACCTGCTGCTAAAAAGTCCGCTGACCACCCAGCAGCGCGAGTATTTACGCACCATCGCTCACTCTTCCCATGGGCTTCTGACAATTATTAACGATATTCTCGACTTTTCCCGCCTGGAAGAGGATGAACTGTCGCTGGATCACACGCCCTTTACCTTACGGCAAGTCATTGAAGAAACCTTGCAAATTCTGGCACCCGGCGCCAGTGAGAAGCAACTCTACTTGATTGCCACCAGTGCCCCTGACGTTCCGCAACAGTTGCTCGGCGATGCCCTGCGACTGAAACAAATCCTGATCAATCTGGTGAGTAATTCAATCAAGTTTTCCGACAGCGGTGACATTGTTGTTCGCTCCAACCTGATCGAAAACTCGGATCGATCCGCATACATTAAAATCAGCGTCCAGGATTCTGGTATTGGCATTGATCCCAAGCAGCGCGATCAGCTCTTTGAGCCTTTCAAACAGGCAGATGCTTCCGACAGTCGGCTTAAAGGAGGCACAGGACTTGGGCTCGCGATCGCCAAGGGATTGGTGGAAAAAATGGGCGGTGCAATCCATATAGACAGCAAACCTGACGCAGGCACTACGGTCTGGTTCACCCTGCCCCTGTCCAAACAGCAAACACTGATTGAGTCCCGCCAGACAAAGCTTCAAGGGAAACGTGCTCTCGTTCACGTTGAAAACCCGCAGATCAAACAACAGCTGGAAGAATACTTCTCACTATGGGGCGTCGAAAGTCAGAACTTTAATGGTCCGGAAGACTTACGCTCTTATTACTGCGCGCAGAAAGCTGACGACACTCAAAATACCCCTGCCATCGACTTTGTCTTTGTTATGACCCGTGAAGGGGCCGTTTCGTCAGAGGATTTAAACCTTCTAAATAAAAATGATGCCGTTCCACCAGTGATTGTTGCCGTCTTGCCTGACAGCCCCATGGCCTACGATGAAACACTCCACAATACCGGCGCGGATCTGCTGTTCCTGCCGCTGTCATACGAGCACCTTTATCAAGTATTGTGCGACACTTTGCGTCCCACGACAGCCCTGCCCTCCAAACCCGCCCGTCACACTGCTGCCTCGGTACTGGTTGTAGACGATAACTCTGCAAACCTGCAACTCGTCAGCACCTTTTTAAGCAGCCTTGGAGTGGCCGTGCACGAGGCTACCAGCGGGGCTGAAGCCATAACAGTAATGGACAACCATTCAATCAATCTGGTTTTTATGGATGTCCAAATGCCTGAGATGGATGGTATCGAGACAACCCGTCGTATCCGCAACAGCGAGCATTCGAGTCAGCACGTGCCCATCATTGCTCTTACCGCACACAACATCAATGAGCAGAAAACCAAGATTCTTGAAGCGGGAATGGACGATTGCATCAGCAAGCCTGTCAGCGAAGAGCAACTCATTCACAGCCTCAAACAGTGGCTGCATATTTCCCCTGGTGCGTCTCCAGACGCCAATGAGAGCATTGCCAATTTAATATCCAAAGCTCACGTACCCCAAAGTGCCATAATGAACTTGCAGGAAGCTTTACACCTCTGCAATGGTAAGAATGATTTGGCGCGGGACATGCTGGGTAAATTGTCAGAGGGTTTAGCCGAGGACAGTGAGCTGATCTCACAGCTGTATCAACAAAAAAACTGGGGCGAGCTACAGGAGAGAGTCCATCGCCTGTACGGCGGGTGTTGTTATTGTGGTGTGCCAGAACTCAGAAAGGCCACCGCCACACTGGACAACCTGTTGATTAAAGGCGAACACACACATCTCGATGCAGAGTTAAACCGCGTACTTAAAGCGATTCAACGCCTGCGTGAATGGGTCGATGAGCATGACCTGGATATCATTTTCGATATTGAAACCGCTGAATAAATACGCGAGATCACTCTAGGTCTTCAGCGGGCTCTTCCTGCTGAATCCTCCACAACCTTGCATAATGGCCGTTGTGGCGTAACAGCTCTTCATGACGGCCTTGCTCTACCACTCGTCCGTGATCCAGCACAACGATATTGTCTGCATCCACAACCGTAGACAGACGATGGGCGATCACGAGGCTGGTCTGCTGACTCGCAATTTCAGCAATGGCCTGCAGGATAATTCTTTCAGATCGGCTAT
Source organism: Pseudomaricurvus sp. (assembly GCF_965662505.1). Lineage (NCBI taxonomy): Bacteria > Pseudomonadati > Pseudomonadota > Gammaproteobacteria > Cellvibrionales > Cellvibrionaceae > Pseudomaricurvus > Pseudomaricurvus sp. The sequence continues at coordinate 4,181 of NZ_CBFIHX010000082.1, forward strand.
CCAGCGATGAAGTAGCTTCATCAAACACCATGATAGGAGGCCTTTTTAACAGGGTTCTCGCAATGGCAACCCGCTGCTTCTCTCCTCCTGACAGTTTCAAACCTCGCTCCCCCACCACCGTATCAGCCCCCTTGGGTAGCTGCTTTACAAATGCTTCGAGATGGGCCATTCGGATAGCTTCCCACACATCCTCATCACTTGCGTCAACGTTTCCATAACGTACATTTTCAAAAATCGAGGTGTTAAACAACACCGTGTCTTGGGGAACAACGCCAATCGACTGACGAAGAGACTTTTGCGTCACCGAGCGAATATCCTGCCCATCGATTAAGACCCGGCCACCCTCGACATCGTAAAAACGAAACAGCATCTTTGCCAGCGTTGATTTCCCAGCACCACTGCTGCCAACGACGGCAACTTTACTCTTGGCCGGAATCCTGAAGTTTACGCCTTTCAAGATCGGGCGCTCACGGTGATAATGAAACGACACATCGTCGAACTCTATCTCGCCTCCTCCTACATTCAACGCAGACGCGTCCTGTTGATCATTGATTTTGGGATCAACCTTCATCAAGCGAAACATATTTTCAATATTCGCCATGGATCCCTTCATTTCCCGGTACACAAACCCCAGGAAGTTCAACGGCATAAAGATCTGCATCATAAACGCATTGATAAGGACAAAATCCCCCAGGGTCATCACGCCCTGAGCAACATCTCTGGCCGCCAACACCATCGCTGAGGTCATAGCTGCGGCGATCACAAATGCCTGACCGCCATTCAGGGCGAACAGCGACAGACGATTTTTGCGTCTAGCCTGCTCCCAACCCTCAAGTTCCGTATCGTAGTGCCTGGCTTCGTACTCTTCATTGGTAAAGTACTTAACCGTTTCGTAGTTCAACAAACTATCAATGGCTCGTGTGCTACTTTGGGATTCGGCCTGATTAGCCTCCCGAACATAGCGTGTTCGCCACTCCGTCGCCACGATGGAATAAGCCACATAACATATGACAGCAACGCCCACGATCACGGCAAACCAAACCTGATAATTCCACAGCAGCAGGCCTATGACCATGCCAATTTCCAGCAACGTCGGCACAATATTAAACACCATAAAACGCAGGAGAAACGCAATACCGTTGGTGCCACGCTCAATATCCCGCGACAAACCACCGGTTCGACGATTGAGGTGAAAATCCAGATCCAGAGAGTGAAGATGCTTAAATACCTTAAGCCCAATACGACGCATCGCTCTTTCGGTCACACGACCAAACAAGGTATCTCTTAACTCACCAAATAACACATTGGAAAAACGCACCACGCCATAAGCCAGTAACAACCCGAGAGGAATGGCGACCAGGCTCGCGATATCCGAAAGCTGATCCAGATCATCCACAATATGCTTCAGGATGAATGGCAAGCCGACACTGGCAACTTTAGCTAACACCAGGCACAGCAATGCGGCGGCCATTCGCTGCTTAAATTCGGTCAAAAAAGGAATCAGGGATTTAAGGGTAGTCCAGCTTACATCGCCAATGGCGACATCGGTTCTCATACTGCGCATAGGGGTGGGGCCATTTCCAAAGGCTAAAAATCAATACTAATGACTATCAACGCGGCAGAATAACACGCCGCGCCACGGTCTTTAAAATAGAACATCCGATAGGGTAATTTTGAAAGAGAAAGCCTGACGCAGTGGACTGAAGAGGAGAAACCTAAGCCGAGTCTGGAAAACGGTCGGCTTCAGGCTCAAAAAAGATAAGTAAGAAGACTAAAAATGGAACACGCTTACCAGTAAACATCCGGGATACGGTCTGTTACCTGCTTGGGCAGCATAATCAGCTTCACGTGCGCTGGCTCTGGCTGCAAACTTCTTCCGTGACAGCGCTGAGCAATATCAGCGTCAAAACTGCCTTTAAAGTAAGGTATCTCCTGCAATCTGGTATCATCATCCAACTGGAAAAACATTTGGTCAGATTCGGGAGGATACACCTTTAAAGCACCCTGCTGCTGAACGGCCGGGGCACCGTGCTGAAAATCCTTAAATTGCAGGTAGATTTCTTCGTAGCTGCTCCCCTCAAGAGTCAATTCACATTCTGTCGTGAAACGAAAGGTCATACTTAACATATTCACTCCTGCTAAATCATATTCCGGTAATATTGACACTATGCTCTGGTCGAAGCCTGACTTCGTTAACCGGATGACCGAAGCCGCTACAAGAAGTGTACGCAAAACAGGCAGCATCAGATTAGAACGATTACCTCTAATAAAGAAGATACTTAGCGCCAGCACTTATGGTGTCAATTTGCCGTTTGGAAGGCAGATGTACTATTGTTCAAATACCATCCCATAAAAGGCTCTCGCTGATATGATGTCATCTAAAACCCTTTACCCTGCATGTGCACACAGGCTCTTCCCCACTCGTCGGCAGGTCTTCACTTCGTCTAAGTGGCTGCAAACTCTCCTGCTGCTCTGCCTGATGACATCGCTGAACCCGGCTAGCGCTCAAAGTGAAGAATCAGAAATCAGTACAACCGTGGTAAAACCAAAGCCAGCACTGGAAACGGATCTCCTGCAGCCCACGGTAGGTCATCAGGAAAGCAAAACTGGTGCCCGTATCGAATCCATTGAGGAAATGGAAGACGGCGAAACCGTCAAGATTCACGTTTCACTCCCCGATGGATCAAACTCTGACCTTGAAGAGGTCATTGTGCTTGGCCGCCCCGATAAGAAAGAGAAAAAAGACTCAACACTACTGCAAAAACAAAAGTTTGAAGTCGTTAACGATATCGAGGAAGGACGCAGTGGCATCGTCATCTATCTGGGAAAACAGGAAGATTTCATGCTAAAGCTGAACTACACCGAACCAAGACCCGATGTCGAACCGGATGTATTTAACCGCGATTAAATAGCCACCCAGTCCAATCCCAGCCTTCAATTACAGAAGCGGAGCCATTACCATAGTCTGACCTTAAGCAAGGAAAGACTATGTCGCTCGATACCCATACCCAAACTGATTCTTCAGACATCCTCACCCCTGAACTCGCGCAACTCCTTTCCGAGTGCCCTCACCTTCAATTGAGCGATAGCCAGACTGTTTTCCCAACCTGCCAAAATGAAGACGCACTCCCAATACTACTCGTGAAAAATGCGTTTTGTTCCGCCAGCGTAGCCTTTCAGGGTGCTCAGTTACTAACGCATCAGACGCATTCCGACTCAGACCTTGTATGGCTCAGCCCAAAAGCAATTTTCAAGACCGGAAAAGCCATTCGAGGAGGAATCCCTCTTTGTCTGCCATGGTTTGGCCCTCACAGTTCCGATCCGGACAAGCCTCAGCACGGCTTTGCCAGAAACCGTTTATGGACATTGGTACAAGCTCAGGCAACTGACACCGGCACGACAAAACTTACCTGGGAGCTTACTCACTCAGGCGGAGCACTCTTTGAAGGCTGTTTCCGAGCGTCCCTGACCATGACACTGGGCAGCCATATCGAACTTACGTTAAACGTCACCAATACCGGTGCAGACAGCTTTCCTTTGAGTTGGGCCTTACACAGCTACCATCCGGTTGCAGACGTCAAGACTGCCCACGTCACCGGTCTCGACCAGATCGAGTTTTTGGACAATACTGACCTGCAAGATAGCGAAAGCTACCCCATGCGAAAACGTCGAAAAACCCAATCTGGCAACGTCCAGTTTGCCGGAGAAGTCGATCGGGTTTATGTCTCGGCACCGAAGAAACAACAGTTAATCAGCTCACAACGCTGTCTTACCATCAATGCAGACAATTGCCATAGCGCAATTGTTTGGAACCCGGGAGAACTCCTGGCAGCCAACATGGCAGACGTCGGCGCTGATTATTATCGTGAATTCGTTTGCCTGGAGCGCGGCAATACAGCCGACAACACCCTACAACTGAGCCCGGGAGAAACTCACACCGCCAGTCTCTGTATCGATAACGATTCCAAGATATAACAAACCATGACTCTTCATCTGGTGTATCACCCTGAATACAGCTTTGAGTTTCCGCACAAGCACCGCTTCCCTATGGAGAAATTTCGGCTCTTGCATGAACGGCTGCAAGCCAGTGGACTCGCCACCGACAAGAACACATTGCGCCCGGGCAGGGCCAGACAATCTCTACTGGAGCTTGCGCATTGTCCGGAATATCTGGAACGTTTTATTCACAACAAACAAAGCCCACAGGAAATTCGCCGCATGGGCCTGCCCTGGTCACCGGCTTTGATGCGGCGAACATTGATTGCGCCGAATGGAACGTTTCTCACCGCCAGCTTGGCCTTGCAACACGGCATTGCCTGTCATCTTGCAGGAGGCACTCACCATGCCCACCACGATGAAGCGTCCGGCTTTTGCATCCTCAATGATCTGGCTATCGCCTCACTTGGCATCCTGCACTCTCAGCGCCACACCCACCTAAGCCGTCCGTCCATACTGATTTTTGACTGCGATGTGCATCAGGGTGACGGTACCGCGAGAATTCTGGAACATGAATCCCGGGTTTTCACCTGCTCGGTTCACTGCGATAAAAATTTCCCTGCAAGGAAAGCCAGCAGCGATATGGATGTCGAAGTTGCCAGAGGCACGAGCGACGATGACTATCTGGAGATTGTACGAAAGGCCTTCCTTGCTGCCATCGACAAATCAAAACCGGCACTGGTCTTTTACGATGCCGGCGTCGACATCTACGCAAACGACCCTTTAGGGTTACTGAATGTGAGCCTGAATGGCATTCGACTCAGAGAGCGGACAATTTTGGAAATATGTCAGGAAAAAGGCTTACCGGTCGCAACGGTGATTGGCGGCGGCTACGACGATGATCGGGAGGCTCTAGCCATGCGCCACAGCATGGTAGTAGAAGAAGCTTTTGCGATTTACGGAGCGTAACTAGTCGCCTGAAACGGGAGTTACAGCAGTCTGATACCATCCCCCCGCAGCCTGAAGAGGGGCTGGATCACTGCCTCGATTGACCCAAAACACCGCAGCGGTTTTACCCTGAAACTCAGATTGTGGCATCGACACCTTCCAGATTCCCTGATCAGAAGCAAAAGACCGATAGCTTAAGACAACAAAGTCCTGGGGCAATGTCTTACCTTTATTCTCGCCCTTCTTTACTTCAGTCACGATATTAAACCCCAACAACGCTACGTTGAGATGCAGCCCGCGATTGTCCTGCGATTGAACAAATCGTGCCTGAACCTTGCTGTCATTGACTTCCACTTTCAGCTGGCCGGCTGCTTTTGAGGGTAATTCCGGTAACATGCGGGTGTGGAACCAGTCAGTCCATTCCTCGCCCCCCAGGATAAAACCCGGTGTATAGACCGCTTTGCAATGGCCATGCAATTGATACATACGCTGACGTTGCGAGTGTTTAATGCTAGCGTAAGGGTCTTTCCATCCCAGGTAATCCCAGTAGTCCACATGGAACACCAAAGGAATAAACGTTTTCCAAAGCCGCTGATCGGTTTTCAATAGCGACATCCACTGCTCTGCCGGAGGGCAACTGCTGCACCCCTGAGAACTGAATAGCTCCAGCAGGGTGACCTGCTGCGTACCACTATCAAAGATAAAAGCATCCGCAGGTACCTGCGGTGTCTGATCACCGCTCTTTGATAAATCTTCCCCACCCTTGGCGAAAGCAATACAAGAGACACTCAAGAGCGCTCCAAATAAGATGTACGCGCCCCAAGCAACTTTCAACAAACGCTTTTCCGAAGAGATATTGCTTTTCATATACACCTAAAAGACATTGAAGACTAGGTGGCTATTTAGGTCTGAAATGCGGTATTAAGTTCAATCTTCAGCTGGATCTCGAAGGCTTTCGCCATTAAATTTCGCGGCTTTCAGCAACTCTTGTGTAGACTTAAAAACTCGACCAGTCGCACTAAAAGAGGACAAAACACCTGCAGATCCGCATAAATAGAGATTTTTGTCACCAAAGGACGCCGAGAGAATTTCCTCATCCACCTGACTAAAACGACCATCTTGCAACACAATAGCGATATCAGCCTCTGACGAAGTCACCAGAGACAACGCCGCTACGATTGAGCACGGCTGGTTAATAAAACAAACACCAAAGCCCGAATCTGCCAGCTGTAAACCCGTCATTGCCAATCGCCAGCCCTCGCTGTGCTCGCCAAAAATCAATAATGCGAGCTTGCCATTGTCGGACTTATGCCCTTCCAGTCGCATCAGCGCATAACGTATTAATTCACTTTGCAAGAGTGCCCTTGCCGCCCCTGAAGCTGCTAAAGCAGAGCCTCCCCTGCGCTCCTGCAATTTTTCCATCACTGCAGACAGCCAGTGGTTTACGCACAATTCCACGGGATATTGAACAAAAACGTCTTGCAGGAGATGCTGGACCCGCCCCGTATTCAACTGCTCAACCGCTTCGGTCAATGAGTCAACCAGCTTATTCCAGTGAGGCTCAACCTCCGGGGTTTGCAGATCCGTCGCTACGCCCGCCTCTATCGGGTTCTCCTCACGCAGCTCAGCATCGAGCAACCCTTTCACTTTACCAACAGACACCCCCCGGTGAATCCAGGTCAGGATTTCACGCACTCTCGTGACATCGTCATTGGTATAGCAACGATGCCCTTTGTCCGTCCTCATGGGCTTTAGCAGGCCATACCGACGCTCCCAAGCCCTAAGTGTCACCGTATTAACTTGTGTTTTCTCACTCAGAACCCGGATCGGGAAGGTTTCTACATCGTTGGCAGGGGTCTTTTCCACACTCTTAACCTTAGCTTTTTGTTTCGACTGGCGTTTATTAAGACTGGTATTAAGCCTATTTACGGATGAGCCCAGATTTCCACAGTAATCTTCTTCAGCGGCAACACCGTACACAGTCTATACATAACCATTACCGCCCCGATTTCTTATACAAAAATAATATTTGCACAGGAATTAAAATTGTACAACAATATGTATTGTACACCCACACAGCGGAGTTTGACCATGTCGAAGACAATACAGCCAGACCACACAATGAAAACACCGGACATTACTGTTGGATTGAGCGCCTGTCTCGCAGGTCAGCCTGTTCGCTATAATGGAGGCCACAGCCAGTCCAGGCTTTGTCTGAACAGCCTGAGTCCGTACTTTAAATTTGAGACCTTCTGTCCGGAAGTTAGCGCTGGCTTTGGTACCCCTCGCCCCACCATGCGCCTTGTTGGCGACCCACAACATCCGGATCTTATACACAGCGATGGTGGCGACAGCACGCCTTTGAACAATCAACTGATTGACGGCTTTAAGAACAAGCTGGAGCAATTTAGCGAGCTGGATGGGTATATCTTGATGAAAAACTCCCCATCCTGTGGACTGGAAAGGGTGAAGGTGTATCAGGATAACGGCTATCCTCACAAAGAAAAAGGACAGGGTATCTTTGCCCGTGCACTTCAACAAAAATACCCTCTGTTGCCATTAGAAGAAGAAGGACGGTTACACGATCCTCACTTACTCGAGAACTTTATCTTACGGGTCTACGCCCACCACCGCTTTCGGGTCACGGTTCTAGATCAACCCGAGATGAGTTCGCTAGTGCGGTTTCACAGCCTCTATAAATATCTGGTTATGGCACACAATCAACAGAGTTACCGTCAGCTAGGACGGCTTGTGGCCAATGCGGACAAGAAACCTGTGCAGAGCGTCATACGTCTTTACTTTGAACAATTAATGAATGCTCTTAGTGTCCCTGCCCGTCGTTCCGGTCACTGCAATGTCTTACAGCACTTGTTGGGGTATTTGAAAAAGTCAGTCAATGGCTCTGCACGACAAGATATTGTTTCAACCATTCTTCGATACCGCGAGGGAAAACTGCCATTGATCACCCCCGTCACCCTCCTCCTGCACTATATAGAACAGCAAGAAACTCCTAATGGTGACAGCTCTATTGATGGATCGCAGAGTCAACGCTATCCGGATGGATACCTGCAATCGCAGTATTACTGGCACCCCTACCCTGATGATCTCGGGTTAAGAAATCATATTTAACGACCCGAAATATGATGCCCATTATTAATTTCACTCCTTAAATATCTGACAAAAGGTGACAGGCTCTCGAATGAATCTGATCTGGTTGCGTACTGACTTAAGACTTTATGATAACCCCGCGCTGTATTTCGCCTGTCAAAACGGGAAAAGCCGGGTGGTCTTTTGTGAAACTCCTGAGCAATGGCAGGAGCACCATGAAGCCCCAGTTAAGCTGGGGTTTCGCAGTCAGCTGCTAACCGACATTCAGCATCGTTTACACGAACTGGGCATCCCTTTTGAAGTGATACAAGCTGAACGGTTTGAACAATTGCCAGAAGTTCTGCTCAAATATTGCAAAAAGCATAAAGTATCCGGCCTCTGGTTTAATCGCGAAATACCCCATGATGAACAGGTTCGCGATCAGCAGGTTGCGACACTACTTCAAGAAAATAGTATCAAATGCCACCCGTGTGATAACGAGTTTATCGTTCCTCCAGAGCAGTTGCGCACTCAACAAGGAGGAATTTATAAAGTGTTTACTCCCTGGTATCGCTCCTGGATGACTCAAGTTTCACAATTACCAGCAACGCTGTTACCGGAGCCTGAAACACAGGCTGCTCCAATTACTGTCCACTCCGACCCTGTCGAACTATCGAATAGCACCGCACATCGAAACGATTTATGGCCGGGGACCGAAGCCGCTGCTCTGGAGTGTCTGCAGAAGTTCTGCCACGAACGCTTACATACCTATGCGGAAAAAAGAGACCTTCCAGGAATCAATGGCACCAGTACTCTGTCACCGTATCTGGCCAGTGGTGTCGTCAGTCCGCGATACTGTTTATGGCTGATCCAGCAAACCTATGCCGATCACAGTAACGACTGGAGGGAAGATCCATGGTTAAGAGAATTGGCCTGGAGGGAGTTTTATCGCTATCTAATGCTGAATTTTCCTGCATTAAGTCGTGATCAACCCTTTAAATCGGAGACTCGCTTTCTACTGTGGGAATCAAATTCAGAAAATGTCCAAGCCTGGCAACAAGGCCAAACTGGATTCCCCATCATTGACGCGGCCATGCGCCAGCTTCATCAAACGGGATGGATGCACAATCGATTAAGAATGTTAACAGCGAGTTTCTTCACCAAGCTCTTACTGGAAGACTGGCATCTGGGAGAAAGCTATTTCATGGAACAGCTGATCGACGGCGACTTCGCCTCTAACAATGGCGGCTGGCAGTGGAGCGCATCGACCGGTTGTGACGCATCTCCCTGGTTCAGAGTATTCAGTCCGATACGCCAATCGGAGAAGTTTGATCCGGACGGAGCATTTATCCGCAAGTTTGTTCCTGAACTGGACACACTGGACGCCAACGCAATCCATAATCCTCCTGCGAAGATTAGGGACAACTTGGGGTACCCTCATCCAATTATTGACTATAAAGAGGCTCGAGAACGAGTATTAACACGCTTTGAGAACCTTAAAGTCATGACGCCCCAGAAAGGTATCAGGCATTAAGATTTCCTTGCCCTAACCTTTACTAGTACTAGAGCTCAACTATCACTAGAACTCAACTATCACTCAGGTGAAGTTGAGCCCAGTTATAGGCCTGGATACGGTTTTTCACATCTATCTTTTTGAACACATTATAGAGATGGCTCTTAATGGTGTACTCGCTAACATCCAAAACTTCCGCAATTTGAAGATTTGTGGAGCCATCCAACAACATCTTTAGAATTTGCTGCTCACGGCGGGTCAGCTTGACGTTATTTCTGGGGCGCTTGGGTGCACTGCGGTATTCATCAATCAACTGTTGCATCACATGACGAGGCAACCAGTCACCACCATTGAGCAAAACCTTTAGACCAGATATCAATACATCTTTCTCTACGGTTTCATAGAACATGCCTTTCACTTGCGGCCACTGCGCCAGCTTTTCATAACTCTCATTGGCCTGCACATTAATCAACGCAACGCGGCTTTGATCGCTGCATTTTTCTTCAAAAAAGACCTCAATCTCTTCCAGTGGAACATATTTACAATCCACCAGCGTCAGCTCACCCAAGATGATTTGTTGATAACTTTCAGTATCGCTATAAGACTGAATTTCACAGCGCATTTTGAGTTCATTATTAATCAACGTAGACAAAAAATTTGTCTGCATATCCTTATAGCCAAGCAGTGTGACATCCACAAACTCATCCTTGACCAATTCTGCTGGCGTTAATATTGCGTGAGTATTCATAATCCATTTACCTGTTTTCAGCGGAATCTGACCAAACTCCGCGATTAAATCAAGCAGGGCTTCCCTGCACTCCCCGTTACTCGTCTTCCGCTAATGTACTATGTTCATTCTCCGCATCACCTGATGCACTGGCAATGGCACCGGCTGCCACCAATTCACCGCCGACCAGTTTGAATTCCGGCGAATTCATTGAATCAGTTCCTAAGCTGTAGGAGCTCACCTCACTGAAAATAGCGGGATCGACTTTCGCAAACTCCACCACTTTATTCTGTACGGCACTCTTTAAGCCCTGAGAAGCAATGGCACCCGAGAGGGATTGCAGCCTGTCACCTGTCGCAGTCAACGTCGGTACACCATTCACAAATTCTGGCTCTACATAGCTAAGAGAGACAATATTGACGCTATCTGAAACATCCATGCGTAGAGGATTCAGCTGCTCACCGATCGATGCCCAGCGGTACAACTCACTACCCAGGTTCACCGTGTTAGCTGTCAAATGTGTAACACCACGAGTCTCGGCTGTTAATCCCCCAAACCCGGTAGACAACATTGAAATAGTACCTCCCGGGCCTGCGTAAACCTGCCCAATGATCAGATCATCCGCCTCCCGAATGGCAACCTCTATAGAGCGCCCGCCTGCCGCTTCCACATTCAACGTATTGATATCAGTGTCCAGGTCAATATCGCCAAAACTCACGATATCCAACTCGTTCGCTGTCGCTGAACCACTTAACGCAGTGCCACCCAGATAGCTACTGGTGAACTGAACGCTTCCGGAAGCTTTATACCCCAAGTTCATGCCAGTACCGGTAAATGCAATACTGTCGGTGTTGAACACAGCTGCGACGGCAGATTTCACCGTCAAGCTGCTGGTTCCGTTCATCAGGTTTTCAAACCCAGTGAATGCATAATCGCCCACATAATTAGTTTGATTAACATTGCCGGTGATTTTCCAGGTTAAATCATCGATCCTGGATGTCAGTAAGTCTGTACCTGATCCACCATCCAAAATGTTGGCGGAGGAAGAAGCGCTATTAAGGAAGACCTGATCGGAGCCATCACCCAAATACAAACTCGCAACAGAACCACCGTTCAAATTAACGGTATCGTTACCAGAGCCAGTAAAAACATCGCCAGCAACCCCACTGTTGAAAGTAAATACATCTTTGGCTGAGCCCGCTTTAATGGAGTCTATCCCGGTGAAGCTAATGCGTTGAGTGCTTCCCGACTGGCCATTCAAGGTCCAGTTGGTATCAAGATTCAGACCGTGCAAAGTGTCAACGCCGGCACCGGCATGGATGGTGGACACACCCTTCAGGTTTATCCCTCCGAGTGATAACGCATTTGCGTCGGTCAGCGTGTAATCAACACCCATCGACGGACCAGTATAGGTACCGGTATTTAGGACTTCTTCGACGTTGGCGAACAACACCCAAACACTGTTAATTTCAGCCTGGATACTGTTATCAACAAAGCTTCCACCCTGCTCTACAGCTTGCCAGCTATTCACTGTGCCACTGTCAACCGTATCTGTACCACCACCTGCATCAAAAGATCCAACATGATCAAACGTTATGCCCGCAACCGTCGTAGTGCCATCGGCATTGAGCGTGTAGGTCTCATCGCTACCAGAACCGGTTAACTGACTACTGTGCGATGTGCCTGCTTTAGCCCCAGCCGTCTCAATATCGGAGAACTGAATTCCATTGACGCTTACGCCCTTACTGGCCCCAGTCAGAGTCCAATTTTCCGAGGTGCTGCTTACTATGGCATCAGAACCAGAGCCAGCTTCTACAGAAGAGATTTGGGAGAAGTTGATACCGTTAGCGATGACAGCCTGATTCTGAGTCCCAGATGCATCGAACAAATCACCGAGAGAAGAACCGATAATTTTTGATGCTCCAGCAACTGCAGCAGTAACTTGAGCAGTCTCAATATCAGAAAAAGTAATTCCAGCGGCCTGAAGCTCTTTACTCTCTCCTGTCAGGCCCCAGTCACGTGAACTACTGGACTCTACAACATCACCCGAACTACTTCCGCCATCCACTTTAACGACAGTATTGAAGATCAGGCCATTG
>NZ_CBFIHX010000083.1:0-16124 GCF_965662505.1 Pseudomaricurvus sp.
CTGAGGCTCCTTACCGCCTTTTTTGAATCGCTTAAAAAAGTTACTGCTCACTGTACATTTAACCTCAAACCGTCCAATAGACCCCGGCTTTCACAAGCGCCGGGGCATTCTGTATGCTGAAAGCCGGGCATTTTACCGGCATACTGCGCGTTGTGGCAGTCCCTGTTTTCCTAATGCGGTAGTCCCGATGAGATTGCCCCGATGAGATTGCCCCGATACGGATGTCTCAATGTGGAGTTCTCGTTGTGGATCCCTGCCATCACCGCGATGACCGAGACCTGAAGACTTCGCGCATCCTACCATACAAACCTGAGCACCCACCCCGGAGATACTGTTGAACAAGCCCCGCCATCGTAAATCCCCGTCAAAGTCACAGACCCAGGCGGAACCCCGTCAAACCCTGAGAATCATTGGCGGCCAGTGGCGAGGACGCAAGCTGCCCTTTATCGGTGCCGAGGGGCTGCGACCGACGGGCGACCGTATCCGCGAAACCTTGTTTAACTGGCTGATGCCCGACTTACCCGGCGCTCGATGCCTGGATGTGTTCAGCGGTTCCGGAGCTCTGGGGCTGGAAGCCTTATCGCGCGGCGCTGAATCCTCAACCCTGCTCGAAATAAATCCGCAGGCAGCCACACAAATCCGTCAGAATCTGGCCTTGCTACAGAGCGATCAGGGCCAGGTGGTGCAAACGGACAGCCTGAAGTGGCTGCAACAACACAACGACGGCTCTCCTTATGACGTGATCTTCCTTGATCCACCGTTCCAACAGGATCTCTGGCAGGCAGCCATTGAAGCACTGGAGCAAAACAGCTGGCTCAGCGGCAATGCCGCAATCTACATTGAAACACCGAAAAGCGCCTCTCTGATGACCCCGCCCCACTGGCACCTGCACCGGGAGAAGCAGACCGGCGGCGTGTGCTATCGCCTTTTTTATCGCGACACCGCCAGCCCCGAAGCGTAAATTTCTGCCTCTCGCGGGAGAGAATTTCTGCAAAAAACTGCCAGTCACGGGGTTTTTGCGCTAGGTTTTGAGTGAAATAGTCCGAGTAGGTTTTGTACTGTTCGCGCAAATTGTTTACCATCGCGCCTCTTTATTGCAGGTACCAGCGTTTTAAGCGGGTTATCAGCACACTAGAAAACGGGCTCGCAACAGAAAAAGCCCGCCAAAAACAGTGAGAGAGTCCCATGAAGCACGTGGTTTACCCTGGCACCTTCGATCCCATCACCAACGGCCACATCGATCTGGTTGAAAGGGCTTGTCGCCTGTTCGACAAGGTCACCGTCGCCATTGCCGCCAGCACCAAGAAAAACCCCCTGTTCACGCTGGAACAGCGCGTTGAGCAAGTCACAAAAGTACTGGCCCATCTCGACAATGTGGAAATCTGCGGCTTTGATATCCTGCTGGCCGATCTGGTCAAGCAAAAGCAGGCGAATGGCGTGTTGCGCGGTCTGCGCGCAGTATCGGATTTCGAATACGAATTCCAGCTGGCGAACATGAATCGCGCGCTGATGCCGGATATGGAAAGTCTGTTTTTAACGCCCGCCGAGCACCTGTCTTATATTTCTTCGTCTCTGGTGCGGGAAATTGCCTCTCTGGGAGGGGATGTCTCGAAGTTTGTTCATCCGATCGTGGCAGTCGAACTAAAACACAAGTTCGGTAACTGATCGCATGTGACATCATGTGACAAAGACAGCAGCTACATGTGACAAAGACAGCAGCTACTTTCTGAAAAAGGCGCCCATCTGACAAGATCGGCGCCTTTTCTTTTGCTGGCTTAGCTTTTGCGAACTTAGCTCTTTACCGGATGATCAGTCTCTATCGACCCGGTAACCGCTCTGAGTACAACCCAGACAGCGGAAGAAGGTATTTTCCGCCGGCCCGACCACCAGTGTGTCGGCTGCCTGCATTGAATTGCCCGCCGCCAGAGAGAACGGCAGCGACACCAGCCACACGGCAGACCCCACCACCGTGGTGGCCAGCATAAAGGGTCTCACCACGACCAGATCACCGGTCATGGCCAGTGCTGTAGGCTCTTCATCAACGGTATTCACACCAGCCGCCAGAGTCAGGGGGCTGACCGCCATCAGTGCGGCCAGAGCGGTGGCTTTCCACCAGCGAGATTGCTTCAACACAGGATTCTCCTTATTCATTCCATTCTGTCGTGGTCTGGCGCCTAAACTACCCACTGAACTGGCGCCACCCTTTTGTTTTTGTGCTTATAACCCAGTTAATAAACGCTTATAACCTATCCATTGTAGCCCTAGCGCTGACAGCTCGTACAGTACACAGTCGACCTTTGTCCCAGGCGGATCTCTTTCAGCGGCTTTTTGCACTGCTGACAGGGCTGCCCCTGACGACCATAAACCAACAGTTGCTGCTGAAAGTATCCCGGTTTGCCATCGCCACCGACAAAATCCTTCAGGGTGGTGCCGCCCTGCTCAATAGCGCGCGCCAGCACCAGCTTGATTTCACTCACCAGGCGCTCCATAGCGGCTCTGGAAACCGTTCCGGCAGCCCGGGTTGGACGAATGCCCGCGGCAAACAAAGCTTCGTTGGCGTAGATATTACCCACTCCGACTACCACCTTGCTGTCCATAATAAACGCCTTAATCGCCTGCTTGCGCTTGCGTGAACGCTGGTAGAGATAGTCCGTATCGAACAGCTCTTCCAGCGGCTCCGGCCCCAGATGCCCCAACAGCTGATGCTCGAGCAGAGGCTCCGAGGTCCACAGCACGGCGCCGAAACGGCGGGGATCATTCAGTCTCAGAACACACTTTTCACCAAAGTCGATATCCACATGATCGTGGTAACCCGGATCTTCGCGACGCTCCACAATCCGCAAATTGCCCGACATACCCAAATGAACCAGGAGGTGACCCGTGGGAAACCTGAGCAGTAAGTACTTACCTCGGCGACTCACGCCCAGCAGTTTTCGCCCCACCACCTGCTCAGCAAGATCCACAGGCACCGGCCAGCGCAACTGGGGCTGACGCACCACCACCGCCTTAACCGCTCGGTTGACAATATGAGGTGCAATCCCCCGGCAGGTGGTTTCCACTTCGGGTAATTCAGGCATAGCGTATCCCTGGTTTGGTTATTATCGCCCCAGACGCAAAAAGCCCGACACGAGGCCGGGCTTTTCTGAGGCAATCAAGCAAGAGTGTCTTACTTAATTTTGCCTTCTTTGTACATCACGTGCTTACGAGCAACGGGATCGTACTTTTTCATCTCCATTTTTTCTGGAGTGTTGCGCTTGTTTTTGTCGGTCGTGTAGAAGTGACCAGTACCAGCGCTGGAGTTCAGACGGATTTTTTCGCGTGCACCTTTAGCCATGATTCAGTTCCTTATACCTTCTCGCCGCGTGTACGGATTTCAGACAAGACAGTTTCAATGCCTCTCTTGTCGATAATACGCATACCTTTAGAAGAAACGCGCAATTTTACAAAGCGCTTCTCGGACTCAACCCAAAAACGGTGAGAGTGAAGGTTTGGCAAAAAACGACGCTTAGTGTGGTTTTTTGCGTGAGATACATTGTTACCGGTAATTGGACGCTTACCAGTTACCTGACATACCTTGGACATCTTTATTGCCTCATCTTTAAACGGGTCATTGCTGCCGGACAGCAATTATTAATTCTTTAATCAAAAACGGCGACTTTTAAAGGCCTTCAAACGGGGCGAAATCCGTCGCAAAAGCGCGTCGGCTGGAGCCCTGATTCAAGCAGCCAGCCTAAAAATCATTTGGGCCAGTCACAGAGAGCGGCGTTTTATACCAGAACAGGTAGCCAATAGCAAATATTCGCTGTTTTTTTGTGCAACTTTTCGCAGACCGCTTTTGACCTAAAATTTCGACTAAATAGTCTCAAGGCCACGCGGGCTCTAGCTTGGCGAGCCCAGATCGCAGTTTAGAGAACCTGAAACATCGCTAAAGCAGTCCGCGCTCGGCAAATGACAGCACTTGTGCCTCGCCCACGACCATATGATCCAGCACCCGGATATCCACCAACCCCAATGCCTTCTGTAAACGCGTGGTGATGTGCTTATCAGCCTGACTCGGCTCGGCAATACCTGAGGGGTGATTGTGAGCCAGAATAACCGCGGCAGCGTTGTGAGACAGGGCCAGTTTGACCACTTCCCGCGGGTAGACACTGGCGGCATCGATGGTGCCCTGAAACAGCTCGTGATAACCGATCAGATGGTGCTGGTTGTCCAGTAGCAGGACACTGAACACCTCCCTCGGCCGGTGACGCAACTCGGCACGCAGGTAATCTTTCACCATCTGCGGGTTCTCAAAGCCCTGCCCCTGCTCCATGACCGACGACAGGTGCCGGCGTCCCATCTCCAGTACCGCTTGCAGCTGAGTGTATTTGGCATCCCCCAGACCGTGCGCCGAACAAAACCCGGCCCGATCTGCCTCAAGGATCTGCCGCAGGCCGCCAAAGCTGTTCAACAGCTCGCGAGCCAGATCCACCGCAGACTTGCCGGAACACCCAGTGCGCAGAAAAATGGCCAGCAACTCGGCGTCCGACAGGGCTTTCGCGCCTTTAGCCAACAGCTTTTCCCGCGGTCGCTCCAGCGACGGCCAGTCCCGAATACTCATGCTTCACTCCCTGTGAACGGTTCCCTGATGGCCGAACCTGGCCTGATGACAAAATTAAGTGACGCAATAAAAGGGTTCCACACGCCTTAATTTTGGCCGCTGACTTCATCGAAACCCGCGTCAGTGGTATCTTAAGCGCCATTTATCTCTCTCGCCAGCCGGAAGAAAGTATGAGTTCGCTGACCAACAAGCAGATTTTACTCGGGGTGACCGGCGGTATCGCCGCCTACAAAAGCGCCGAGCTGATTCGCCGGCTGCAAGACCAGGGCGCCAATGTGCGCGTGATCATGACTGCCGCCGCCCAGGAATTTATCACTCCTCTGACGCTGCAAGCCCTGTCCGGCAATCCGGTGCACACCACGCTGCTGGATCCTGAGGCCGAAGCGGGCATGGGGCACATTGAACTGGCGCGCTGGGCCGATCTGTTATTGGTGGCTCCCGCCAGTGCCGACTTTATTGCGCGTTTAGTGAACGGCAAGGGTGATGACCTGCTGACCACGGTTTGTCTCGCGACAGCAGCACCCATCTGTCTGGCGCCAGCCATGAATCAGGGCATGTGGCACAGTCCGGCGACTCAAGACAACCTCGCCAAGCTGAGTCAGCGCAAAATCGTCTGCTTTGGCCCCGCTGAGGGTTCTCAGGCCTGTGGCGATGTGGGCCCGGGGCGGATGCTGGAACCCACCGAACTGGCCAATTTAACCGCTCGCCAGTTCGTCCACGGTGAGCTATCCGGGAAATCGGTAGTGATTACCGCCGGTCCCACCCGGGAAGCCATCGATCCGGTGCGCTACATCAGCAATCACAGTTCCGGCAAAATGGGTTACGCTTTGGCACAGGCCGCCATAGAAGCCGGAGCCAAAGTCACACTGATCAGCGGCCCTACCAACCTGGCACCACCGGAGCGCTGCCACTACATCGGCATCGAAAGCGCTCAGGAGATGTACGATGCCAGCATGCGGACGCTGTCAGACTGCGATCTGTTTATCGCCGCGGCAGCGGTTGCCGATTACCGCCCGGCCAGTGCCGCCGAACAGAAAATCAAGAAGACCGGGCAGGACACCATGACCATCGAGATGGTGAAGAATCCGGACATCGTCACCGCGGTGGCCGCCAGCCAACCGCGTCCCATGACCGTCGGCTTTGCCGCCGAGACTCAGGATGTGGTCGGCTACGCCCGCGGCAAACTGGAGCGCAAAAACCTCGACGTTGTGATCGCCAACGATGTCTCGCAGGCCGGTATCGGCTTTAACAGCGACGACAATGCCGTCACCATCGTCTGGCCCGGCAGCGAAGAAAGCCTCTCCCAGCGCAGTAAAGCTCAGCTGGCCAGAGAGCTGATTGAGCGTCTGGCGGATAAGCTGAGCTGAGCATTTGAGGCAAGGAAAGAACAGCACCTCACTCGGCACAGCTATGCATGCCGGAAGAGCTATTCAAGTCGTAAGAACTACGCATATCGGCGGAACTCTGCATATCAGCGGAACTACACATAATCGGCAGAACCACAAATAAAAGCCTGTGAACCGGGAGAGCAGCCTCCCGGCAGCGAACGTAAAGGAACCACCCCAGTGGCAAAAAAGAAACAAACCGCACCGAAGAAAAAGCCCTCGTTCAACGCCGAGCTGCCTGTGATCACCACGGTGGCATTGGCAGCCGTGCTGCTGTTGATCGCCGCCAGCGGTTACTGGAGCTACGACCGCTGGATTGCCCAGGTGCAGCAAGAGCGTCTGGCTCAGTACAGCCAGCAACAGGCTAAGCAACGCGCCGACGACATCGCGTTCTACATTCAGGAACAGCAAAAACAGCTGAATAACTTCTCGGAGCGCTCCGCCATTCTGCGGGCCACTCGCAACACCAATCCCGAAATGACCGCCAGCCTGATCAACAATCTGAAGACAGCCTACCCAGACGCGCTGAGCTTTAAGCTGCTGAATCTCGATCGCAATGATCACCTGGTGAGCGCCGCCGCTCCCGAATCGGATACGCCAGAACCGACCAACACGCTCAAACCACTGAGTTTTACCGAGCTGGACATGATTAACCGGGCCGAGCGTCAGCAAGCCGTGCCACCGGAAGCCCTCAAAATCGGCAAGCAATGGTATCTGCATTTTATTGCCCCCGTGGTAGACCCGACGCTGAACGCTATGGATTCCGCCCCAGCCGACACCAATACACAGAAGCCGACAGCGTCGAACAACGATCAGACATCCACACCTGCACCTTCCGACGCTTCCGGAGTGACCGCAACGCTGCTGATCACCCTGCCGGCAACCGAGTTATTCCAGCGCATTCGTCAGAAAGCGCCAGAATTGGGTCAAACTCAACTGATGCGGGACAATACAGGCCAACCCGTTTCCATTTTCACCGCCAGTCAGGGGGATGTCGGCCCGGCTGTCACCAGCTCTGTGGCTGACAGTGAGTGGCTTATCAGATTTACCCCGTCAGACACGCTCGCCGCACAGGCCGCCGAAAGTCCGCTGCTGCTGATTTTGATTCATCTGGTCGTTGGCGGCGCACTCTTGGGACTTGTTTACTGGCTGACCGGTAAGTTCGATCCTCAGCGGCTCTCGAAAGATCTGGCAGCGACTCAGTCAGACAACAGACACGCTCAACCCGACATGAGTGCGCATCTCAACAACCGCAACTTTCAAGATCACGACATCCTCGACCTGCACGTTGCCGAAGAAGATGAGAACTTGCTCGGTCTGCAAGAAAAAGAGCGTTCTGTCCGCAAAGCCAGCCAAAGCACAGAACCTGTCACTGAACAAATCGAGCTACCGGATGAAATTTTCCGCGCCTATGACATTCGCGGCCTGGCCCATACTCAGATTACCCCGGAGCTGGCACAACAGGTTGGGCAGGCTGTGGCCAGTGAAGCGCTGGCTGCGGGAGACAGCAGCCTGTTTGTCGCCCGCGACGGACGCAATCACAGCCCAGAGCTGTGCGAAGCCCTGATTGCAGGCATTCTCAGCACTGGCTGTGATGTCATCAATCTGGGAGCCATTCCTACCCCTCTGCTGTATTTTGCCACCTGTGAGCTGCCCGACAGCAACAGCGGCGTGATGGTCACCGCCAGCCACAATGCCGCCGAGTACAACGGCTTCAAAATGGTGATTAACGGCCGCACGCTGGTGGATACCGATGTGCAGAACATCAAAACCCGTATCCAGACCCGGGATGTATTTGGAGGTCAGGGCACCGAAACCTCGCAACAGGTTATCCCTGAATACATCGATCGGATATTCTCCGACGTCGCTCTGGCCGGCGACGTCAAACTGGTGATCGATGCTGGCAACGGTATTACCGGCGGAGTCGCGCCCCAACTGTTCGAAGAGCTGGGTTGTGACGTCGAGGCGCTGTTCTGTGATATCGACGGCAGCTTCCCCAACCACGATCCCGACCCAACCATCGAGGCCAATCTGCAGGAATTGATCCGCACCGTGCAAAGCACCGAAGCCGATCTGGGCGTGGCCTTCGACGGCGATGGCGACCGTCTGGTGCTGGTCACCCCCAAAGGCCAGATCATCTGGCCCGACCGCCTGCTGATGCTGTTTGCCAAAGATATTGTCGCCCGCAATCCCGGCGCCGACGTGCTGTTCGATGTGAAGTGCACCCGCGAACTGAACTCGCTGGTCAGCAGCTACGGTGGCCGCCCGATTATGTGGAAGGCCGGTCATTCCAACATGAAAACCAAGATGCAGGAAACCGGTGCGCTGGTGGGCGGCGAAATGTCCGGCCACATCTTCATCAAGGATCGCTGGTACGGTTTCGACGATGGCATGTACGCGGCCGCCCGCCTGCTGGAAATCATGACCCTGCGGGATCAGGATATGGACTCGCTGTTTGACAGTTTCCCTAACCTGCCCTCAACACCGGAGCTGAAAATCCCCGTTGCCGAAACACGTAAATTTGAGCTGGTGGAACAACTGGTTGAAAACGGAGACTTTCAGAACGGCAGACCCATTACCATTGACGGTTTGCGGGTCGACTTTCCCAAAGGTTGGGGACTGGTTCGGGCCTCTAACACCTCAGCCGCATTGACCCTGCGTTTCGAAGCGGAAACCGAAGAGGTTCTTGTTCAGCTACAAGAGCTCTTCAAGCGAGAGCTGTTAAAAATAGACAGCTCACTGGATATTCCTTTTTAGCAAACAACTTTAACAAACAACGTTTAACAGACACGTTTAATAGACAACGGATTTAACTATGTCTCTGAATCGCGATGCCGCCATCAATGTGGCCAATGTACTTACCGAAGCTCTGCCCTACATCCAACGCTTCACCAATCGCACCATTGTGGTGAAGTTTGGCGGCAACGCCATGGTCGATGAAGCGCTGCAAAACAGCTTCGCCCGCGACATTGTGCTGATGAAACTGGTGGGCATGAACCCCATCGTGGTTCACGGTGGCGGACCGCAAATCGGTGATCTGCTGAACAAATTGAACATCCATTCCGAGTTTGTCGACGGCATGCGTGTCACCGACAGCCAGACCATGGACGTAGTGGAAATGGTACTCGGCGGTTCGGTGAACAAACAGATCGTCAGCCTGATCAACGCCAACGGTGGCTCCGCCATCGGAGTCACCGGCAAAGACGGTCAGTTGATCCGCGCCCGCAAACTGCAGGTCACTCGCAACAGTCCGGATTTGGCCGCGCCTGAAATCATCGATATCGGTCATGTGGGCGAAGTCGCGAGCATTGATACCTCAGTGATCGACATGCTGCTCAACAGTGATTTCATTCCGGTGATTGCGCCGATTGGTGTCGATAAAGACGGCCATTCCTACAACATCAACGCCGATCTGGTAGCCGGTAAAATTGCCGAAGTCTTACAGGCGGAGAAGCTGATGCTGCTCACCAATGTCGCCGGGCTGCTGGATAAATCCGGTGAAGTACTGACCGGGCTGACCACTCGCCAGGTCGATAGTCTGATTGAAGACGGCACTATCTATGGTGGCATGCTGCCCAAAATCGCCTGCGCTCTGGATGCCGTCAAAGGTGGCGTCACCAGTGCACATATCGTCGATGGCCGTGTCGACCACGCGGTTTTGCTGGAAATATTCACTGACCAGGGAGTCGGTACGCTGATCACCAATAAACAGCAGCCCTGAAACCCGTGGCACGGGTTTCAACACACAGTAATTGAACAAAAAGACGGTTTTTCGGCATCCCCCTTATTGATGCGGCTCAAGTAACTCGCTAGGATAGTCTTGGCATGCAGCAGCCACAGCCCGAAATTACCGTCATGTATGGCTGTAATAAGAACTGCCAGAACAACATTAAAATCCAACAACAACGCGAAAACGCAACCTACAGTTACCCGACAGATTCTGAACAGCAGAGCATGACCAAGATCTGTGACCGACTGTATTTATCAAGGTCAGCACACACCCATGAGCAAGCCCAGCACCAAAGTTTCCCGCCGTCAGCAAATTCTGGAATCACTGGCTCATATGTTGGAAGTGTCTCCTGGTGCCCGCATCACCACCGCGGCTCTGGCAAAGGAAGTGGGCGTCTCGGAAGCGGCTCTGTATCGTCACTTCCCCAGCAAGTCGAAAATGTTTGAAGGCCTGATTGAATTTATCGAAGAAACGCTTTTTTCGCGTATCGGTCTGATCACCAACGATGAGTCCCCTGCGCTGGCCCGCTGCAACAAGATTCTTTTTCTGCTGCTCACTTTTACCGAGCGCAACCCCGGTATCACGCGACTGCTGACCGGCGACGCACTGACTGGCGAGACCGAACGTCTGCGCGCTCGCGTCGTACAATTGTTTGATCGTCTGGAAACCCAGATTAAACAGATTTTGCGGGAAGCCGAGATTCGCGAAGGTGTCCGTCCGGTACTGCCGGTTACGGCAGCCGCCAACTTGTTAATGGCTACGGCCGAAGGTCGCATCTCACAGTTTGTTCGCAGCGAGTTTAAACGCGCACCCACCGAGTACTGGGAAGAGCAATGGCCCATTCTGGTCAGCGGCTTCTTCCGCGAATCCTTACAGCCCGTCAACTAATCCTCACAACCAGTCACAATTAGTCTTTACGCCATTAATTCAAAGCCACTGGCGAAGCCGATCCTCTCTTAAATTCCGAGTCTTAACTATCCGGCCCACTAAGCCAGGCAGCGATTGCGGCCCTGCTCCTTGGCTTGATACAACAGTTTATCGGCTCGGGCAAACGCCTGTTCCAAAGTCTCCTTCCCCTCCAGTCCGACCAATCCCGCTGACAAAGTGACCTGCACCGGCTCATCTTTAAAGCGGAAAGGTGTCCCGGCAATGACCGAGCGTATCTTGTCCAGTAATTGCAAGCCATCGGCCAACTGAGTATCGGGCAATAGCATGACGAATTCTTCTCCGCCATAGCGGGCAATAAAATCCACACGCCGCAGACGTCCACTCAGAGCCTTGCTCAATACCTGCAAGACTCGATCGCCCGTCTGATGACCGTAGCTATCATTAATGCGCTTGAAATGATCGATATCACACACCACCAATGTCAAAGGATGGCCGTAACGCTGCCAGCGCTGCCATTCCAGATGGGCGCGATCATTCCAGGCTTCGCGATTGGGCAAACCGGTGAGGGCATCCGTTAACGCTTTCTCCCGTGCAGACGCCAGGGCTTCACGGGCATCCGCCGCCTCCTGCTCAACCTGTCTGACGCGGGTCAGCAAACGTTTGAGTTGCTCGCCCGCGCCCTCCTGACCTGACATCTGGTCAGACGCCGCCTGACGGCGCTGCAGGGCGTCCTGAATCACGTGCAGGTGCGAGTGGATTTCCTGCTTAAGACTGCTGACCTCGGTGGCTACCGCCACTGAACGTCCCAGAGAGCCCAGCTGCTGATTGAGGGTCGAGGCAAACAGCGCCTCTTCTTCCTCCCACGCCTGATGAGCATTCACACTGCCCTCCAGCTCCGGAAGGATGTCAGACAGTACCCCATGGATATGTTGCAGGTAGGAACGATATTCTTCATCGGCCGTCAGATAGGCCTGCAACACCAGATCGCGAATGTCTTCCAGGGTGGGCACCAGCTCGTACCAGTTGAGGCCGTTTTCCATCCGCTGGCGCGCCGCCAATGCTTTTTGCGCCGTGCAGCCGACAGGCTCAACCTTATCCAAAAGATCCGTCAGAACCCGATGCACCTTATCCGAGACCCGGGAGAACGCTGGTTCAAACACCGGTCGTTGCAATACGGCTTCTTTTTGATCCGCGGCTTCAGCTTCTTCACGGGTTTGCAGCAGACCTTCCACCTCGCCCTCGGGCATCGGATCGATCTGCGCCTCGGTTTCAGCATGAACAGCAATGTCTATGGCAGGCTCAGCATCGGCAACTGGCTCGGCTTCGGAGACAGGGGTATCTTTAGATGTCGGCTTTGGTTTCGCCTCCTCCTCAAACGCTGCCGGGGGCTCATCAGCGCTTTCTGACGCCGATGGGGTTCGCCGCAGAAAGCGACTGAATAAGCCTGAAGAGCTCTGTTCTTGATCCGGTAAATTCTCTATGGCCTGCGCCTGGATCTCGGCCAGTGTCGACAGCACCGCAGCCGTCTCCAACGTCTCATCAGAGCTTAGCTGTTTGCTCAATGTCTTCAGTAAACGATTGTGGGCGGGATACTGCTGTTGAGCCTGCTGAACTAAAGCCATCAGGGCCTGTTGCTGATCAGCCTGCCGCTTTTCATAGTGTTTCTCATAGCTCAGAAGGGAAGTCTCAACCTGTTCGATGGCACTCTCCAGTTGCACCCCATCCTCTTTTAGCGTGTTTCTTAAACGGGAGAGACTGGAATCCAGTTCGGCATCATAACCTTCCGCTGCCAGACTGACGCGCACCACCGCTCGCCGCAACAGTTCCTGCTGCTCCGTGAATACCCGTTGCTGGGCTTCCTGCTCGTCGAGCAAGTCGGCGTATTTTTCCCGCCAATCGGTACCGTTGGTAGATTGCATGATGTGCCCTTTTGAGTGTGCCAGAAGGTTATCGGCCAAAAGGGATCAAGGTTGAGAGCGAGCGAGAAAGGGAAAAACGAGGGGAAAATCGATGTGAGATGCACAGAAGGTGATCACCTCACATCAGGCGCCGTGACCGACGCCATCGTCCAGAGTTCGACAGATTCGAACTCAGCCGCGCTCAGCGCGAATCTTGGCCACCAAAAAGTCGGCGACGTCCAGCATTTCCTTCTGACCACCGGCCATACGGGCACTGATGCGGTATTTACCGTCCACAACCACTTCCGGTGTACCGGTAATCTTGTAGCTGCGAGCGCGGGCATCAGCTTGCTTTACCTGGCTGGTCACACCAAAAGACTTATAGGTCTTTTCGAAGGTTTCTTCATCCACACCGTAGTCAGCAAAGAAGTCCGCCAGCTCATCCACATCCGCCAAACGCTTGCGCTCCAGATTCAGGGCGTTAAACAGCGGCTGATGTACTTTATCCAGAATACCCAGTGCTTTAGCGACGTAGAACGCGTGTGCGTGAACTTTCATGGCATCGTTCCACATGGCAGGAGAACGCTCAAAATCCACATCGGCTGGCTGCTTCTCTGCCCACTGATGCACGATAGGCTCAAACTGGAAACAATGGCCACAGCCGTACCAAAAGACTTCGGTCACTTCAATTTTGCTTGGATCCATCGTCCGTACAGGATTATCCAGCACCACATAATGAGTACCGGCTTTAAAGGCCGGAGCCGCGGCCTGATCGTCAGCACAAGCCACCAAAGAAACCATCAAGGCAAAGATTGCCACCATTACACGCATGTTATCGCTCCATAAACTTTATCATTAAGGGTTTCGGCGCCGCGCCGAACCGCACGTTATTAAGACCTCATTTACGATTGAGGTTCCCTATCCTGCTGAAATTAAACCGATTAATACCAATCTGGCTGCCTTGGTTCGCTATCGTCGACCACAGCCACCTTGTCTCCGATCAATAAGTACCTTACTGCCGGTACCAATAGCAATGCCAACAGTGACCACCGTGGCCAGAATGATAAATGATACCCATAAAAAAAGCGGCCGAAGCCGCTTTTTTTACCACCCGAACTCAGTTCAGGCCAGAAATGTAATTGGCCAATGCCTTGATTTCCGCATCGCTCAAGTGCTGAGCCACCTGACGCATAATCATCTGGTCGCCATCATTCACACGCTCACCGGCGCGGAACGCACGCAACTGCTTTTCAATGTATTCAGCGTGCTGGCCACTCAAGCGAGGATAAGCAGCCGGGGCGTTACCCAGACCACGTGGCGAGTGACAACCGGTACAGGCCGGGGCACCCACGTCAGGATTGCCTGAACGGAAAATCTTCTCACCGAGTTTCAGTCCATCGACTTCAATACCGGAATTCACCAGCACGGTCATGGGCTTTGCACCCGCCAGCTGCAAAGGCTTGCTGTCATAGTAAGCCGCAATATCTTCCAGATCCTGATCGGTCAGGGCATCCAGCAAACCGGTCATCTCGGCCACATTGCGGGTGCCGGATTTAATATCGTGCATCTGCTTGAGGAGGTATTTCTCACCCAATCCAGCCAGTTTCGGATAGTTCGGAGCCGGACTGTTACCGTCTGCACCGTGACAGGCAGAACATACCGCCACTTTGCTTTCCCCTGCGGCAGGGTCACCGGCGGCCAGTGCGCCTTGCGCTGCTGCGATAAAACCTACGGCGATAATGGCCTGTTTGAAGATGTTTTTCATTGGCTAATCCGTCAATATTTTTAGTCGTTGATCATGTAAATGATCTGAGTTGAACCATTCTGGGTTAAAACACTCTGGGTTGAAACATTTCTGGGCTGAAACATTATAGTCGTCTCGACTACCCCCCACAGGGCCGTACGAGCTACAATTGCGGCCAGCAAGGGCGCGCTCAAATCGCAGCATTATATACTAACCGCCTGAAATCTCACTATTTTTGCAGGGTTATCTCTTGAGCCAGCACAACACCACCGATCAAAACGGCAGTCACAGCGCCAGCCCACGCACAAACTCTCGCCTCAACTACACAAAAGCAGAGTTTACCCAAAGTGCCCCCTCAATTCGACAGTGTCCCCCGGATATTGGGGCCGAAGTCGCTTTTGCGGGTCGCTCCAATGCGGGTAAATCCAGCGCCATTAATGCTCTGACCAGCAACCACAAGCTGGCTCGCACCAGTAAAACCCCCGGCCGCACGCAACTGATTAACTTCTTTGCTCTGAGCGACACTCAAAGGCTAGTCGATCTGCCCGGCTATGGCTACGCCAAGGTTCCCCTGAAAATGAAACAGGAGTGGGAACGCAACCTGTCTGAATACCTGCGCGAGCGCCAGTGCCTGCGCGGTATGATTCTGCTGATGGACACCCGTCACCCGATGCAGGAATTCGACACCACCATGCTCAACTGGGCGATCAGTGCCGAGATGCCTGTGCATATTCTGCTGACCAAGGCCGACAAGCTGAAAAAGGGCCCGGCTCAATCTACGCTGTTGGCGCTGCGCAAGCATCTGGAAGAAGCCCAGGTCGACGATCTGGTCACGGCACAATTGTTTTCATCACTGAAAAAAACCGGCATCGATCAGCTGATCAAGCAATTGAACCAGTGGCTGGCCCTTCCCGAAACACCCGCAGAAGACATTACTCAGGACAAACCCTGAGTAATTTCCCCGGCCATCTCGGAAAACAGCGCTTCGCAATGCTCTGATTGGTCATTATTCCAAATTTTCATAATTATTTTTATCAATAGTAGTCCATTCACACTATTGATTCACCACCGTCAACAATTGGCTAAAAAGTGGTTTTTGAGGTCATTTCGCACAAAAAACACGCCAAATACAGGTTTACCCAAATTTCTCTCCCCCAGAAGCCCATCCCCAACATCCAACTTCGACAATAGGGGCTTGCACTGCTCTATTCGATTCCACTAGTTTTAGGGCAGCCGCAATTCAGAGCCATTGAATCAGATCACAACTCTGATCAACGCTTCCCGATTGCGGCACTAATAAAAATAAACACAAGCGTCCGGCCATAACCGTCTCTAAATGACAATCCGTGGTCGACGCACCTAGAGAGGAAGTTGATATGATCTATCAGCCCACTAAGCTGGCACTCGCCATCGGCCTTGTAGCCGCCACACAATCCATGAGCGGTGTGGCTCAAAGCAACAACAACGATGTTCTCGAAGAAGTTACCGTTTACGCGCAGAAGCGTGAGCAATCCATCCTGGAAGTCCCCATTTCCGTTGCCTCCTACAGTGGTGATTCACTGGAGCAGGCGCAGATTCGCGATCTGAGCGATCTGCAACAGGTAGCGCCAAGCCTGGTGTTTAACAGTTCATCCGGCGCCACCCAATCCATTATGACCATTCGCGGCATCGGTACCGCTGGCCAGAACTCCGGTCTGGAACAATCCGTGGGTGTGTTTATCGACGGTGTTTACCGCGGTCGTCCCGGTTCTGCGTTGAGTGATTTCGTGGATGTGGAATCCGTCGAAGTCCTGCGCGGCCCACAGGGTACCCTGTTCGGTCGTAACACCTCAGCCGGTGTGATCAGCGTCCGCACCAAAAAGCCTTCATATGAAGCGGG
>NZ_CBFIHX010000084.1:0-16098 GCF_965662505.1 Pseudomaricurvus sp.
TAATGGGCTTGTGAAAGTCATCATCTTTCATGCCAGTGGCACGCCAGAGTGCGCGGGCACCGGCCATGTTGCGGCCGGCAGTGGAAGTCTTGGAGCGGTAGACGGGCATGTGTGAAACCTCTTTGCCGTTAAAACTGATGAAATACGAAATATCGTAGAACTGACCGGGCATTTTAACAGGTTTTACCCCGTTTGAATGCCTCGGCCGATGCGGGCAGGATAGCAGCTCACAGCAAGGATTAAAGGGCTTTGATGAAAACCTTGGAGTTGCGCTGAAAGTTGTACAGGCTTTGCTTTTCAGCCGGTAAGCGATCCAGATTTGCCGCCACGAAACCCTGTTCCAGAAACCAGTGAGCGGTTTGGGTGGTGAGTACGAACAGCTCGCGGATGCCCTGTTTGCGGGCTTTGCTTTCGATGGCGTCTAAAACCAGCTTGGCTCTGCCGCCCTTGCGGTATTCGCCGTGGGTCGCCACGCAGGAGAGCTCTGCGGTCGTCGGCGCAGCTCCAAATGGGTAGAGTGCGGCGCAGGCAATGATGGTGCCGTCTTTCTCAAGGATGGTAAAACGGTCGATTTCGCTTTCCAGCAACTCACGGGAACGTCTGACCAGTGCACCCTGCTGCTCGAGAGGCTCGATCAATTCCAGCAGGCCACCGACATCGTCAATGGTCGCCTGACGAATCAATTCATAGTCATCGCGATGTACCAGCGTGCCCGACCCGTCACGGGTAAACAGCTCCTGCAACAGAGCCCCGTCCTGTTGGTAACTGATGATCTGAGCCCGTGGGACACCCTGCTGGCAAGCGTCGTAGCAGGCCTGCAATGATTGGGAGCGATCGTGATCCTGTTCCAGTTGAGTCAGTTGCTGGGCGCATTCAGACAGGCTCAATTGACGGCAAAGGTTGCCATCTTGATCGTAAAAGCCGGTTTCTGAAGTGAACGCGATCAGTTTGTCAGCCTGCAGTGCACTGGCGACCTGAGTGGCGATCTCGGCAAAGCTGAGGTTAAACAGCTCGCCGGTGGGGGAATAGCCCAGTGGCGACACCACCACGATGGCATCGCTGTCCAGCGCCTGGTGCAGCGCTTTGTTATCAATTCTGCGTACTTTGCCGGTGTGTTGAAGGTCGACACCGTCGATCACGCCAATGGGCTTGGCTGTGACAAAGTTGCCTCCCACCACCCGAATGTGCGCGCCGTGCATAGGCGAGTTGGGCAGGCCTGTGGACAGTGCGGCTTCGATGGCGAAGCGCACTTCGCCAACAGCCTGACTGACACTGGTCATTTGGGCTGCGTCTGTGACGCGCCATTGTTCATGAAAGTCTGAGTTTGAGTGCTCCAGCCCCAGGCGGGCATCAATTTGCGGACGAGCTCCGTGAACCAGTACCAAGCGCACGCCCAGGCTGTTAAGCAGGGCAATGTCGTGAATGATGTTGTGAAAATTATCACTCTGCATGGCCGCACCGGGCAGCATCAGCACAAACGTTTTGTTGCGATGTGCATTGATGTACGGCGATGACTGGCGAAACCATTTCACATAGTCTTTGGTTTCGGATCCTTGAGGCGTGTCCACGATAAGTCCTTATGCAAAAAAAGGCGATGCCTTATGCCTGTTAACGATTAACCATCAACTTGAGGCAGTTGTAGTTGTATTTGTAACTTTAGCTGTAGTGATAGTTTTGGCTGTAGTGTTAGTTTTTACTCTGCTGTAGTGCTTGTTTTTACTCTAGTGTTAATAGATGTTTTAGGCATTATAAACAAAACTGCCGGATCAGGCCTTTCAGGGTTTCAACGGCGGGCTTGATCTGCTCTGTGGGTATGTATTCATTGGGCTGATGAGCCTGATCGATATGCCCGGGCCCCATCACAATGGTTTCCATCCCCAGACTCTGAATAAAAGGAGCCTCGGTCGCAAAGGCGACACTGCTGGCGCTGTTGCCGGTTAAGCGTTCCGCGGCCTGAACCAGCGCGGAATTGGCGGGTTCTTCATAGGCAGGAACGCCACCAAACAGGGTCTCTCTGCTGATTTTGACGCCGGTATCCGTCGCGATAGCTTGCAGTCGGGTATCGATTTCCTGACGCAGCTCGTCGTTATCCATGCCCGGAATAGCGCGTAAATCAAACTGAAGCTCACAGTGACCACAAATGCGGTTGGGGTTATCGCCGCCGTGGATGCACCCCAGATTTAATGTGGGTCCGGGAATGGTAAACCCCGGATTGTGGTAACGCTGCTGCAAATGACGACGATAGTTCATCAATTCCGACATCACCTGATGCATGGATTCCAGAGCATTGTTGCCCAGTGCCGGGTTGGACGAGTGCCCTGCGAGTCCTTCAATACTGACCTTCTCCATCATGATGCCTTTGTGCATACGGATGGGCACCAGGCCTGTGGGTTCGCCAATCACTGCGTAGCGGGCTTTGGGGTGTCCCAGTTCTGCCAGCGCATGGGCGCCACTCATGGAGCTTTCTTCATCGGCGGTGGCGAGAATAATCAGTGGTTGCTTCAGTGGCGTGTCGGCAAACGCTCTGGCGGCTTCAATGGCGATCGGGAAGAAGCCTTTCATATCAGTAGCCCCTAAACCAAACCAGCGATTGTCCTTTTCCGTGAGCGTAAACGGGTCACTTTGCCACTGGAAATCGTCGTAGGGGACGGTGTCGGTATGTCCGGCCAAAACCAGGCCGCCGGGCCCCGTTCCCAGCGTCGCAATCAGGTTGCACTTGCGACCTCCGCCACCCGGTACTTCCATAATTTCTGTTTGGAAGCCCAGTTCGTCGAGCCAGGTGGCGAGCAGTTCAATCACCGGTCGGTTGGGCATATCCCATTTGTCGCTGTAGCTGCTCACAGAGGGGCTGGCGACTAACTGTTGCAGTTGAGAGAACAGCTTGGGTAGTGGCATACAAGGTAAACCTGAGTGTGGTTAAGAGTGGGCGGAAAAGATCCTGATAAGACCCTCAATGTAACAGATTATGGCGGACAAAATGTAACAGATTATGGAAGACAGCAGCTATGGATCTTCACGGACGGATCCTCTGGCAAAAAGGGCAGCCGTGATACCGACTACGTCATTTGACGTACCTCCGTGAGTCGATTGGCTCATGGTGGCCATTCCCTCCCTGTGAATAAATAGAGACTCTGAAAAAACTTCTATTACACAACAAAAATCATGGGTCACAGGGTATCGCTATGAAAAAGGAACTGATTGGGCTGTTTAATCGCAGCTTGAGTGTAAGGGCGGGCATGTCAGCCGGCCTCTTGGGCGTTGCGTGTCTGTCTTCACCGGCCATGGCGGGTGGGAAAATTGAAATTGATGACACCAAATGGGTCAGCGTAGGGGCTGGTCTGCGGGCTCAATACGAATCCGTAGAGGACGGTGCCGATAATGGGGAAGATCGCAGCAATGACTTCGCCGTTACTAATATGCGTCTGTATATGGCAGGTCAGATTCACGAATACATCAAATTTACGTTTAACACCGAAAAACTGGATGGCGAGGATGTTGAAGTTCTGGATGCCATTGCCCAGTTTGAGTTAAGCCCAGCTTTTAATGTCTGGGCCGGTCGTATGCTGACGCCAGCGGACCGGATCGAAATGAGTGGCCCGTTTTATGCCCTCAGTTGGAATCAATATCGACAGCCGTTGTACGCATCGGATCAGGGCGGTGAAGCGGGCCGTATTGGTCGCGATGAGGGCGTCACCGTTTGGGGCAAGCTGGGTAAGTTTCAATACGCTGTTGGTGCATTTGACGGTCTGGAAGGCGGAGCCAATGAATCCGATAACCTGCTGTTTGCCGGTCGCTTTGCCTACAACTTCCTCAACATGGAAGACAACCCCGGTTACTACACCAGCTCAACCTACTACGGCGGTCTGGGCAATATTCTGACCGCAGCGGTTTCTTTCCAGACGCAAAGTGATGGCGTCGGTGTTGCGGGTGAAGCGGGTGACTTTACCGGTTACACCTTCGATGTGCTGTCCGAAACCGTCTTTGACGGTGGCAATGTTCTGACCATCGAGGGTGAGTATAAAGATTTTGATGCGGATTACACTCTGGCAACACCTCCGGTTGCGGCAGGCGACTGTTTCTGTCTGTTTGACGGCACCTCTTACTTTGCCACCGCCGCATTCCTGTTTGGTACCGACGTGGGTCCAGGTAAATTCCAGCCTTACGTGCGCTATGTGGAAAACGATCCCAGCGATGCGGAAACCAGTGATTCTACCGAGGTTGGTTTGAACTACGTGATCTCTGGTCACAATGCGCGCTTGAATCTCAACTATGTCGATGGTGACGCAAATGCCAGCGGTTACGCTGGATCTGATGTAAATGCACTGACGTTTGGTGTGCAAATCCAGATTTAATTTTTCCAACATTCATTGAAGGAATAAGAATTATGAAATTGAAAAAAATTGCAGCAGGATTAGCGTTGAGCGTAGGCGCATCCGCGTTCTCCTATATGGCACTGGCTGCCGATACGATCAAGGTAGGTGTTTTGCACTCGCTGTCAGGCACCATGGCCATCAGTGAAACCACGCTGAAAGACACGGTTCTGATGATGGTCGAAGAGCAGAACAAAAAAGGTGGCGTGATGGGCAAAAAGCTGGAGGCGGTGGTGGTTGATCCCGCGTCTAACTGGCCTCTGTTTGCGGAGAAAGCTCGCGAATTGATCTCCAAAGACCAGGTGGATGTGATCTTTGGTTGCTGGACTTCGGTTTCCCGTAAATCAGTATTGCCAGTAATTGAGGAATTGAACGGCCTGATGTTTTATCCCGTTCAGTATGAAGGTGAAGAGTCCTCGAAAAATGTTTTCTACACAGGTGCTGCGCCCAATCAGCAGGCGGTGCCGGCAGTGGATTATCTGATGAATGATCTCGGCGTTGAACGTTGGGTGTTAGCAGGCACGGATTACGTTTATCCACGTACCACCAACAAAATTCTGGAAGCGTACCTGAAAGCAAAAGGCGTAGCGCCAGAAGATATCATGGTCAACTACACCCCGTTTGGTCATTCTGATTGGCAAAGTATCGTATCGGACATTAAAAAGTTCGGTAGCGCCGGTAAAGCCACCGCTGTGGTTTCAACCATCAATGGTGACGCCAATGTGCCTTTCTATAAAGAACTGGCAAACCAGGGAGTTTCATCCGAAGACATTCCGGTTGTCGCGTTCTCTGTGGGTGAAGAGGAGTTGTCAGGCATTGATACCAAACCATTGGTTGGTCACTTGGCCGCGTGGAACTACTTCCAAAGCGTCGACACGCCTGAGAACGAAGCGTTTATTGAACAGTGGCATGCGTACACCAAAGATGACAAGCGTGTAACCAACGATCCAATGGAAGCAACTTACATCGGTTTTAATATGTGGGTGAAGGCTGTAGAAAAAGCCGGAACCACGGATGTGGATAAAGTTGAGCAAGCCATGATCGGCATCACCACACCTAACTTGACCGGTGGTACGGCGATGATGAATAAGAATCACCATCTTTCCAAGCCGGTTCTGATTGGTGAAATCCAGGATGATGGTCAGTTCGAAGTGGTTTGGAACACCGAGGGTTTGGTGGATGGCGATGCCTGGTCCGATTACTTGCCAGGATCGAAAGACCTGATTGCCGATTGGACTGCTCCCATTAAGTGTGGCAATTACAACACCGAAACCAAAACCTGCTCAGGTCAAAACTACTGATAAAAGAATGTGTCAGTTAAGTTGTTCATGATTTGAGAAATCTGCACTGCCTGAACCCGTTTCGAGTTTGGGCAGTGCTGTTAAAGGTCGAAGATCCATGTTTGTAAATTCGTGTTTCCGAGACTAATGTTTTGCCGTCATGAGGTTTTTCAGTGAAGCAGACAAAAAAGTTGATCGGGATAGCGTTGTCGCTAGCTCTGATATTCAGTAGCTCCTGGCTTTATGCACAGCAGAGCAGTCCAGAAATCTCTGAAGAGTATTCCGTACAGATCTCCGCCGAGGTGGATCAGTTGTTTAAAGATCTGGCAACGGCAAACTTAAGAGAAAAGTCAGAAATTATAAAACAGCTGGACCAGCAGTCTGGTCGAGAGATGTTGCCGGTCTACCAAACTATGGTAGGTGGTGACCTGTACTATCACAAAGAGACTCTGCAGCTTTATCGGGTTAACGATAATGATCAGGGTGAAGAAACCGTTTACTCGGTGTTCAGTGGCGAGCTGGTCGAGGGGCAGTCGAGCAAAGGCCTGAAAAAAGTCAGGGTTAATAACAAGCTTCGCAAACAGCTTAGAGGAAGCATAGCGCGTATTCAGTTACTGTTTGGTGAGAAAGCTGAGCGCAAAGCGGCAGTGGAAACCATGCTGTCTGGAATTTCACCAGAAACGGTGACTTTATTTAGCGAGGCTGCAGAAAAAGAGCAGGATCAGGAGGTTCTGGATCTGTTGCGTATTGGCGAAGCCATGAACACCGTTACCACATCAACCGATTCCGAAGAACGTGTTGCAGCCGTATCGACTTTATCAGGACGTCTGGAAACCCCAGTTCGCAATCTTCTTTCGACGCTGGTTGCTCAAGATTCCGAGGGCGTGTTTAGGGAGTCGGATGCCGCCGTCAGAGCTGAGGCAGAAAGTGCCTTGCAAGCGATTGATGAGAAAATCAGCTTTTATGGACTGATGGAAAAGCTGTTTTTTGGTTTAAGTTTAGGGTCGGTCTTTCTATTGGCCGCGATCGGTCTGGCCATCACCTTCGGTGTGATGGGTGTGATCAATATGGCGCATGGCGAGATGATCATGCTGGGTGCCTACACCACCTATGTGGTGCAACTGCTCATGCCAAATCATCTGGAGTGGACCATCCTGGTGGCGATCCCCGCGGCGTTCTTAGTGTCTGGAAGTGTCGGTGTGGTTATTGAGCGGACGGTGATTCGTTTTCTCCATGGGCGTCCACTGGAAACCTTGTTGGCAACCTTCGGTATCAGTCTGATTCTGCAGCAACTGGTGCGAACCATCTTTTCCCCACTGAATCGTCAGGTGTCGACGCCCGAATGGTTGAGTGGCTCAATTGAATTGAATCCAATTTTTTCACTGACCTATAACCGCTTATCCATTTTGATCTTTTCTCTGATCGTTTTTGGGGTGCTGATGCTGATCATGAAAAAAACTTCCCTGGGTTTGAATGTTCGAGCGGTGTCGCAAAACCGCAACATGGCCAAGGCGATGGGCATCAAAACAGAGCGGGTCGACTCCATGACGTTTGGTTTGGGCTCCGGTATTGCAGGTGTAGCGGGTGTGGCGTTGAGCCAATTGACCAACGTTGGGCCGAACCTGGGGCAGTCCTACATTATCGACTCTTTTATGGTTGTGGTGTTTGGTGGCGTCGGCAATTTGCTGGGCACTCTGGTGGGCAGCTTCTCTCTGGGCATTGCCAATAAATTTCTCGAGCCGGAAACCGGCGCGGTGTTAGCAAATATTATTATCTTGGTGTTTATTATTTTGTTTATTCAGAAACGACCCAAAGGCCTCTTTCCGCAAAAAGGGAGGGCGGCTGAATGAATGCATTAATGAAATGGTTCACTGACAGAAAGGCGCCAACAGCAGGCAGTTTAACGTCCGGGTTCTCTTCAAAGACTACGGTGCTGGTGGTTGTTGTGTTGTTTACCGTCACCATACTGGCATCAGCCGCCAACCTCTGGCTGTCGCCGGACTCACCTTTGTACGTGAGTACCTATACCATCACGCTACTGGGGAAATACCTGTGTTATGCCTTGTTGGCACTGGCTGTTGATGTGGTGTGGGGCTACTGTGGTGTGCTGAGCCTTGGCCATGCGGCTTTCTTCGCGCTGGGCGGTTATGGCATGGGCATGTATCTGATGCGTCAGATCGGTGATCGCGGTGTGTATGGTAATCCGGAGCTGCCCGACTTTATGGTATTCCTCAGTTGGGACTCGCTGCCCTGGTACTGGTTTGGTATGGATCAGTTTTGGTTTGCCATGTTAATTGCTTTGGCGGTACCGGGTCTGCTGGCGTTTGTATTCGGTTGGCTGGCATTCCGGTCACGGGTTACCGGCGTCTATCTTTCCATTATGACGCAGGCACTGACCTACGCACTGATGCTGGCTTTTTTCCGCAATGAAATGGGTTTCGGCGGCAACAATGGCTTGACCGACTTCAAAGACATTTTGGGCTTCAGTCTGCAATCGGATTCCGTCAGGGTGGCGTTGTTTGCCATAACCGCTCTGATGCTGATGCTGGCGTATGTGCTCAGTCATTTCATTATGAGCTCTCGCTTTGGTCGCGTGATTGTCTCCATTCGCGACGGCGAAGCTCGCGCCCGATTCATGGGGTATCGCACCGAGCGCTATAAGGTATGGCTGTTTGTTTACTCGGCACTGTTGGCTGCGGTAGCCGGAGCGCTCTATGTGCCGCAGGTTGGCATCATCAATCCCGGCGAGTTTTCACCGATCAACTCTATTGAAGTGGTGGTTTGGGTGGCGTTAGGCGGGCGGGGTACCCTCTATGGTGCGATCATTGGCGCTATCTTGGTGAATTACGCCAAAACCCGCTTTACTGCCATCATGCCTGATGGCTGGTTGTTCGCACTGGGGGCTCTGTTTGTCCTGGTGACCGTCTTCCTGCCCAAAGGTATTGCCGGGTTTATTGAAAAGCGTGTCGAGTCCATGGGCAACAGCGATCAAGGCAATGGTGGTAATGGTCAGGACAACAGTGATCAGGCTAAAGGTGATCAGACTACAAAAGGTGATCAGATTACGAAAGGAGCGTCAGCATGACGGTATTAGACGCAACCCGGGATATGTTCCGACGGGATCAGGTTTGGCCATTTCTGGTCGATACGGAATCGGCGGTGGATGTGTCCCACAATATGATTCTGTATGTGGAAGGTTTAAGCGTCAGCTTTGATGGATTCAAAGCCTTGAATGACTTGAACCTCTACGTAAAAGACGGTGAGCTGCGTTGCTTGATTGGTGCCAACGGTGCGGGTAAAACCACGCTGATGGATGTGATCACCGGTAAGACACAATGCGATCAGGGCAGTGTGTATTTCGGTCAGACCATCAACTTACTGCAGCGATCCGAGCCGGAAATCGCTCAATTGGGGATCGGCCGCAAGTTTCAGAAGCCCACGGTGTTTGAGGCTCACACAGTTTTTGACAATCTCGAGTTGTCGCTGAAAGCCGACAAGGGTATCTGGTATACCCTCAGAGCGTCACTGAGCTCTGAAGATCTCGATCGCATTGATGATGTGCTCGAGTTGATCGGGCTAAAAGAGCAGCGTTTTATGCAGGCTGGCGCATTATCCCACGGCCAGAAACAGTGGCTTGAAATCGGCATGTTGCTGGCATCCGATCCGCGACTATTATTGATTGATGAACCGGTTGCCGGCATGACCGCTCAGGAGACCGAGCGTACCGCGGAGCTGCTGACGTCACTGGCGGGGGACCGAACGGTGATTGTTGTTGAGCACGACATGGAGTTTGTCCGCAGCATTGCCCGAACCGTAACGGTATTGCATCAGGGTACGGTGCTGGCGGAAGGCACGATGGACGAAGTGCAAAATAATCAGGATGTGATAGAGGTGTACCTGGGTGAAGAGGCTGGAGAGGAAGCATGATTGCAATCAATAAAGTCAGCCAACACTACGGCGGCACTCAGATTCTTTGGGATCTGGATCTCGATATCAAACAAGGTTCCTGCACCTGCATTATGGGGCGCAACGGTGTGGGTAAGACTACGTTGTTGAATGCCTTAATGGGACTCCTGCCGGTCACCAGTGGCAGCATCGAATTTGAAGGCAAGCCAATCCAGGGGCGCCCTGCGGATGCCCGCGCCCATATGGGTATTGGTTATGTGCCTCAGGGGCGACACATTTTTCCGTTGATGACCGTCGAAGAGAACTTGCGCACCGGTTTGCCCTGCCGCAAGGAAAAAACCAAAGACATCCCGGAAAAGATCTACGAGTTGTTTCCGGTGCTCAAAGACATGAAAAACCGTCTGGGGGGCGATCTCTCCGGTGGGCAACAGCAACAGCTGGCCATTGGGCGGGCTCTGGTAATTGATCCAAAGGTGCTGATTCTCGATGAGCCCAATGAAGGGATTCAACCCAATATTGTCAAACAGATCGGCGACGTTATTTTAAAACTGAATCAGGAAGATGGCTTGACTGTCATCCTGGTAGAACAGAAACTGGGCTTCGCTCGTCGGGTGGGGGAAGAATTCCGCTTGATGGAAAAAGGACGCGTTGTTGCCAGTGATAAAATGGCAAATCTCAACGACGATTTGATTAAACAGCATTTGGCCGTATAAATGTGAATACTGCGTTAACCGCCGTTTTAGAAAACGAATCAACCAGCGGCGCTGACGCCGATGAATCAGCCCCTTCCCGCTGGCATGCACGTCTCAGTCTGGGTTTGAAGTCTGGAGCGCGTGGCACTCGTCTTGTTCACAATGAGCACGACGGGCCACTGTATGTGCAAAAACCGTTTTATCCAGAAGGGGCAGAATTGCCCCATCTTTATATTCTGCACCCCCCGGGTGGTTTGGTGTCCGGTGATCGTCTGCAGCTGGATGTTGATGTGGAAGAGCAGGGACAGGCGCTGCTCACCACGCCAGGCGCCGGGCGTGTCTACCGCGCCCGCGCAGATCGTACCTTGCAGCATCAGGTGAATCACTTTCGGCTGGGGGCAGATGCCACGCTTGAGTGGCTGCCACTGGAAACCATTATTTTCCCCAATGCCCGCACCCGCCTGGAAACTCGTGTCGAACTGGAAGCCGGCGCGCGTTTTATCGGTTGGGAGGTGACGTCATTAGGTCTGCCAGCCTGTGATCTGGACGCGGCCGAGGCAGAAGTGTCGCAACGACTCAGCGTGATTCGTGAAGGCAAGCCGGTGTTTATCGAGCAGTTTCAGCTGAATGCCCAAACGCGACGCTTGTATCAGGCGATGGTAGGGATGCAATCAAAACCGATCAACGGGGTTTTTGTCGCAGGGCCGTTCCCGGAAGAGTCTCCCTTCTCTGCCAAGTCTGCTGCCAGTCAGCAACGAGCTCAATGGATTGCCGAACAAAATCATCAACATTCCGAGGCCGTTCTCAAGCAGGGTGGTAACGTGTTGGCTGGTCTCAGCCAGGTGGGTGATTTTGTCGTTGGACGTTATTTAGGCGACTGCTCAGAGCAAGCACGTCAGCTTTTCGAACAGTGGTGGCAGGCGTTAAGACCAGAGTTGCTTGGGCGTCAAGCCTGTCCGCCTCGTATCTGGTTGACCTAGAATTTATTTTTCGGATAGCGAAATACTGTCCGGACAGACGTACGTTTAGGATATTAAGCATGGAATTACTGCCCAGAGAGAAAGACAAATTATTACTGTTTACCGCTGCGTTATTGGCCGAGCGTCGCTTGGCGAAAGGGTTGCGGTTGAACTATCCGGAAGCGATGGCGTTGATCAGCATGGAAATCATCGAAGGTGCGCGGGAAGGAAAAACCGTCGCTCAATTGATGAGTGAAGGCAAGAAAGTTCTCACCAGCGATCAGGTCATGGACGGTGTTGCAGAAATGATCAGTGAAGTTCAAGTCGAAGCGACCTTTCCCGATGGTACCAAGTTGGTGACGGTTCATGATCCTATTAACTGATCACTCACAGTACAGAGAGGAGTACTTGCCATGAAGCCTGGAGAGATTCAAACCGCCGCGGGTGATATTGTGCTCAACCCCGGGCGAGAAGTGCGGAAGCTGCGAGTGGAAAATACCGGAGACCGCCCTGTACAGATTGGCTCCCATTACCACTTTGCGGAGGTTAACCCTGCACTGTCCTTTGATCGACAAAGCGCGATGGGGTTTCACTTAAATATTGCCTCCGGGACGGCGGTGCGCTTTGAACCGGGTCAGGGGCGAGAGGTGGAGTTGGTGGCCTTTGCCGGTGAGCGTAAAATCTACGGTTTCCGCGGTGAGGTGATGGGCACACTTCCCGTTGCGGGGACTCAGGAAACCGATAACGGAGGAGCAGTATCGTGACCACCATGGACAGACACAGTTATGCCCACATGTTCGGACCCACGGTCGGAGATCGGGTTCGTTTGGGCGATACCGAGTTATGGATCGAAGTTGAAAAGGATTTCACCCATTACGGAGATGAAGTGAAGTTCGGTGGTGGCAAGGTGATTCGAGATGGCATGGGGCAGTCACAACGCTCCTGTTTCGACACCGTGGATCTGGTGATTACCAATGCGTTGATTCTCGATCACTGGGGCGTTGTCAAAGCCGATGTGGGTATCAATGAGGGTCGGATTGTCGCGATCGGCAAAGCGGGTAACCCGGATGTTCAGGACAGCATCGACATCGTCATTGGTCCCGGCACCGAAGTGATCGCCGGCGAAGGATCCATCCTCACAGCGGGTGGTATCGACGCCCACATTCATTTTATTTGTCCGCAACAAATTGATGAAGCGCTGATGTCTGGCGTGACCACCATGATTGGCGGTGGCACAGGACCCGCGACGGGCACGAATGCCACCACGTGCACGCCGGGACCCTGGAACATTGGGAAGATGTTACAGGCTACCGATTCGCTGCCGATGAATTTTGGCTTTCTGGGTAAAGGCAATGCCAGTTTGCCGGAAGCGTTGGAAGAACAGTTGATGGCAGGCGCCTGTGGTTTGAAACTCCACGAAGACTGGGGGACGACTCCGGCTTCCATCGACTGTTGTTTAACCGTGGCGGACAAATACGATGTGCAGGTGGCGATCCACACGGACACCCTGAATGAATCCGGCTTTGTTGATGACACCATCGGCGCCTTTAAGGATCGGGTTATTCACACCTATCACACCGAGGGAGCCGGTGGTGGTCATGCGCCCGACATTATCAAAGCCTGTGCTTATCCGAATGTGTTGCCATCATCAACCAATCCCACCCGGCCTTATACCGTCAATACCATTGATGAACATCTGGATATGTTGATGGTCTGTCACCATCTGGATGCCAGTATTCCTGAAGACGTTGCCTTTGCGGATTCCCGCATCCGCAAAGAGACCATTGCCGCGGAAGATATTCTTCACGATCTCGGTGCGTTCAGTATGATTTCGTCCGACTCACAGGCCATGGGCCGGGTGGGTGAAGTCGTGACTCGCACCTGGCAGACCGCACACAAGATGAAAATTCAGCGTGGCCCACTGAAAGAAGACGAAGCGGGACAGCCGAACAGTGTGGGTAATCCCAATGCTGGCGGAGCGGATAACTTTCGCGCCCGACGTTATGTGGCAAAATACACTATTAATCCGGCGATTGCTCACGGTATTGCTGACCAGGTGGGATCGATAGAAGTGGGCAAGCTGGCGGATCTGATTTTGTGGAAACCCGCTTTTTTTGGAATCAAGCCAGCCCTGATTTTGAAAGGCGGAATGATTGCGGCAGCACCGATGGGGGACGCCAATGCGTCCATTCCGACACCGCAGCCAGTGCATTACCGACCCATGTTTGGATCGATGGGGCTGGCGGTTGCCAAGACGTCGTTCACCTTTGCGTCACAGGCTTCCATTGATGCCGGCGTAGCTGAGACCTTGGGATTGCAGCGGCAGTTGTTGCCCTGTCGCAATACCCGGGCCTTGACCAAAAGCGATATGGTTCTCAACGACTGGTTGCCAGACATTGAAGTCGATCCGCAAACCTATGAAGTACGAGCGGATGGCAAGCTGCTGACCTGTGAACCCGCGAAGGAGCTGCCGTTGGCACAACGCTATACCCTGTTTTAGTACGCGACTTAAATAGTAGGGTCGCCAATTTTTCTTGAAGTAAAAAAGGAAGAGGTTTTTTGGATATCTATGAACGATTGGGATTGATGCCCGATACACAACACGATGAAGTGATTGTGCTGACTCAGGAACAGCGAGACAAAGGTCGATTGAAAACGACCTCCACCGCTGGGGTGGAAGTGCGTGTGTTTCTGGAAAGAGGAAAGCCGCTGTTGGTGGGAGAAATTCTGAAAGCCGATTGTGGCAAGTATGTTCAGGTACAGGGTGCAGTGGAACCGGTAACCCGCGCCGAGTGTGATGACTGGCATACCTTTAGCCGCGCCTGTTATCACCTGGGGAATCGTCACGTGAAGCTGCAAGTGGGCGACCGCTGGTTGCAAATGACTCAGGATCACGTATTGGAAGAGATGTTAATCTTGCTGGGTTTGACCGTTGAGCATGTAGAGGCCGTCTTTGTCCCCGAGTCAGGAGCTTACAGTCATGGCCATCACCACCACTGATACGGGGCTGTTGCGATTGCTGCAGTTGAGCAGCGTCAGCTTGCCGGTGGGTGGTTATGCTTTTTCTCAGGGGCTGGAGTACGCTATCGAAGCCGGTTGGGTAGACTCTGTAGACAGTGCGGAAGCCTGGCTGGAATTACAAATTCACGATGCTCTGGCGCGAGTGGATTTGCCGATTTAATTGCGGGCTTATAAAACCTGTACCGCCCAGTCAGAATCGCAAGAGCCTCAGCGTGAATTACAGGAGCCTCAGCGAGATTTACAGGAGCCTCAGCGGACAGTAAAAAAGCCTCAGCGGGAATTGCAAGCGTCTCAATCAGAAAGTCTTCAGCACTGGAATCAACTGGCGTTGGCTTGTCGTGAAACCAGAGAGCTGCGTCTGACAGACACTGCGATGGGTGAGGCTTTAATGCGGTTGTTGCCCAATCTGGGGATACAACTTGAACTGTCTGACAATGGCGCCGGCGGCCCGGAAGACATCAGTTTTGTGGTGGCTTTTGCAGGTGCGGCTCATGCCTGGCAGGTCGAGTTGGAATCCGCCATGCTGGGGTATGCCTGGTCCTGGTTGGAAAACCAGGTGGCAGCGGCAACCAAGTTGATACCGCTGGGACAAACTCAATCACAACAACTGCTGGGTAAATTGCAACAGCATGTTCCCGAGACTATCGCTTGCGCTCAGTCACTGGAAGACGACGATCTGGGAGCCAGCCTTCCTGCTCTGGCAATTTCCAGCATGCTGCACGAAACCCAATACACCAGATTGTTTCGATCATAATGCTGCATCCAGACGGATGCGATACTGTAAAAAATGAAAGGACAGAGAAGTATGACACAGGCACACGGAGCCTCCCGATTGCAAGATGAGCAACAACAGGCTCGACCCAAACAAACATTGCGGGTGGGTGTTGGCGGCCCGGTTGGATCGGGAA
This sequence comes from Pseudomaricurvus sp., assembly GCF_965662505.1. Classification (NCBI taxonomy): domain Bacteria; kingdom Pseudomonadati; phylum Pseudomonadota; class Gammaproteobacteria; order Cellvibrionales; family Cellvibrionaceae; genus Pseudomaricurvus; species Pseudomaricurvus sp. The sequence goes on from NZ_CBFIHX010000084.1 coordinate 15,137, forward strand.
AGACCGCACTGCTGCGCACGCTGTGCTCAGCGATGCGGGATTACTACAACATTGCGGTGGTGACGAATGATATTTACACCCAGGAAGATTCACAGTTTTTAACCCGCCATGAGGTGCTGAGTGAAGACCGTATCATTGGTGTTGAGACCGGTGGTTGCCCACACACGGCAATTCGTGAAGATGCGTCCATGAATCTTGCGGCCATTGATGAGCTGTTACGACGTCATGGTGATCTGGATGTGGTCTTTGTGGAAAGTGGCGGTGATAATCTCAGTGCAACGTTTAGTCCGGAGCTATCCGATCTCACCATCTACGTGATTGATGTGTCAGCGGGAGATAAAATACCTCGCAAAGGTGGGCCGGGTATCACCAAGTCGGATTTGCTGATCATCAACAAAACCGATCTGGCACCTCTGGTGGGAGCCTCGCTGGAGGTGATGGACGAAGACAGCAAGAAAATGCGCGGCAGCCGTCCCTTTGTGTTTTCCAATTTGAAGGCGGGTCAGGGAATCGATGACATTATTCGCTTTATTGTAGAAGACGGGATGCTGCCAGAGCGTGAAATTCCGCCGGCCAAGGCTGTGGTATAAAATAGTAAATTGATCAAATTGAAGGTTAGGAGTTGTACATAATGTGTAATTATAGAATGGAAAAAGCGATCGCGATTCTGCTATTGGGTGTGTTGTCGCCGTTGGCGTTGGCGCACCCGGGGCACAGTGGTGATGTCGGTGCTGCCCACGATATGGAGCATATGCTGTGGACATTGCTCGCAATTGCGGTGGTGGCAGTCGCTGGTTTGGTGTTTGCCCACAAAAAGTGGAATTTGTGGAAGTAACCCCTTGATGTGTAATCAATGAACCCTGTGAGAAGGTTGCTGCCGAATTTTTTAACACAGTTTGTTAAAGCAGTTCGTTAGAGCAGTTTATTTTTACAGCGGTTCATTGACAATCTTCAAGGCAACG
>NZ_CBFIHX010000085.1:0-16047 GCF_965662505.1 Pseudomaricurvus sp.
TCGACAAGGCTTTTGAATATCAATCTTTGCTGACCAACATCGACGTGATTGTCTATGGTAAACACTCTGGCTACCTGACGTTTAAGCAGATGAAGCCTAACCGTTTTCAGAGCACTCACGAGAAACGATACTTTGACTACAGCGACGATCCCAGCGCCGTGTGGAACGGCTCGGAAGTCATGATTGCCAATCTGGGGGGCAACTCGGTTTACACCGCGGATGTCACGCTCACCGGTTCAAAACCGGGCGAGATGAAGCTCAAGGCGACCTTCGGTCCTCTGGGTGGCGGTGGTGTCGTACCCGCGCGCCTTATCTTTGATGATGATCCGACGGGTGAACCGCAAACCGGTGGCTACGTGGAGTACGATGGCAAGCGACTGACCTTCGAGGGTCTGACCAAAGAGTAATCTCACTTAAAATGAGGCACCGGCTAGCGGCTCCACTCGAATGGATCTGTACAAACCTGCCGGTTTCAGTCGGTGCCTGTCCCGCTCCGCTCGCCCGCTCCGCTCGTCGGTGCCTGTCCCTGTCCTCCTTGTCCCTGTCCTCGCTGTCCCGCTGTCCCGCTGTCTACTACCCCAGTCTGAAATCAACCACATATCAAGACTCATCCACTAAAGTTGACTTCCAAGACGACCGGTCATATTATTGCGTGCATGAGCAGAACAGCCGACCCAACCTTGATTCCTGAAAGCCTGATTAGGGCAGGTTTAGACCTGTTTTTGAATCAGGGCTACAACGCCACGGGCATTCAAAAAATCACCGACCATGCGGGTGTCCCCAAAGGTTCTTTCTATAATCATTTTGCCGGCAAAGAAGCCTTTGCTGCAGCTGTAGTTGCGCGTTATGCCGACAATAATGAAAAGTCCTGGCAACTGATGATGTCCACTGCCCCCACAGGGCCTCTGGAAAAAATTCATCACGTTTTTGATCAGATGATCGCCTATCACGAGAAAAGCAAACAGCTTTGTGGTTGTCTCATAGGAAATTTTGCCGCTGAAATTGCCCAGTCCAGCGAAGCCTGTCGAATTGAACTTCTCAAGGCTCAAGCTGCCTGGCGAGACCGCCTTGCAGGTTTAATCACCCAGGCACAAGCCTCGCATGCAGTAAGAGCTGATATTAATGCCACCTTACTCTCTGAAATGACCTGGAATGTGTGGGAAGGCGCTCTTCTTCGAATGAAGATCGAAGGGTCTATTCGGCCAGTCAGACAAAGTATTTCTGTCATTCTCGACCTGCTCTATCCGCCAGTCAGTGAGTGTGCTTCTCGTTAGGCACCGTAAATATTGAGAACCGCTCTGGCTCTCATTCAAATTATTTGCCCTTCACCACAACGCCTACGATAACCACCTAAGTAGTAAGGTTTTTCTATGAAATACTTCTCTTCACTCATCCCGCTGGTTTTGGGATTCATTGTATTGCTCCTGTCCAACACCCTGAGCGAGATCAGCCTCATTAACGCGATACTGCAATGCATTCTATTTGCTCTTGTAGTGTGCCTCCCGACCTGGCTGACAGGGCGTATGTCATATGTCGACATTGGATGGCCATGGGGTTTAGCGGTAATCGGGGTGGTTGTTTATTTTTACGGAGAGGGGGATCCAACGCGGGTCACCATGGTCAGTATTGCCTACCTGTTCGCCGGTGGCAGAATGGGTATTGATGCCTTGAGAATGTGGGTATCTGGCGAATTAAAAACCGAGCTTCCACGCTATGCCTACCAACGGCGTCGTTGGGAAAAAACCGGCAAGAGCAAAGCATCTTTAGTGAAACAAGTCGAAGTCATCTCACAAGGCATGGCGAATATTTCGTTTCTCGCCCTACCTGCACTGATCATCGCTTCTAATCCGCAAGCTAACATTTCTATTTTTGAAGTAATCGGTCTGTCGTTATGGATAATAGCTTTCGTCATAGAATCCATTTCTGATCGACAAAAACACTCATTCATTCGGAAGATGAAAGCGTCTGGAGAATCCAACAAGGTGTGCAATGTGGGACTTTGGAAGTACAGCCGACATCCAAACTACTTCGCCGAATGGATGGTATGGAACGCGTTGGTCATTGCTTCCATCCCCTCCTGGTTAGCGCTTTATAATAATGAGGCCGTAGTAGTATGGATCTTACTGGGGGTAGGTTTATTGTTTGCTTCCAGAATCATGTATGTGACGCTGGTATACTACACAGGCGCAATCCCTGCGGAATATTACTCTGTTAAAAAACGTCCAGAATATAAGGCGTATCAAGAGAGCACTAACATGTTCTTTCCTGGCCCACCCAAATAATACCGAGGTCGCTGTGTAAACTTCTCCTAAACTAGCGACATCGGCGACTGCATGAAAAAGCGTGTTATGGCTCTCATCACGCGCAAATGATTGTCGGTGTCCCTCCGATAACAAGTGAGGTCAGAACAAATCGGCGCAGTCGTCTATGGTTCTGACTCTCGGTCCACCGCCTGCTGAACCTGCCGGAAAAAAGCCAAACGCTCTTCCCCGTGGGTAGCGCCCTGTCGATCAGAGGCCTGCGGCCAGTTGCCGTTAGAGGCGATGACCAGGTTCCGCTTCGGATCGATAAAAATCGCCTGTCCAAAGATACCCTTGGCCATAAACGCACCATCATCCAGCGTCCACCACTGATAGCCGTAACCTTGCCCTGGCTTGTCAATATCAACCTGCTTGCTTGTTGCCTGTGAAATCCACCCGTCGGGCAATACCGATTCGCCATCGATCATTCCGCCGCCCAGAAGGAACAGGCCAAAGCGGGCAAAATCGCGGGTGGATGCCTGCACGCAACAACCACTGACTTCATGACCTGTGGACCCCAATAACCAACTGGCATCCTGCTCCATACCAAACGGCTTCCAGACCTTCTCCGACAGATAATCAGCCAGGGGCTTACCAGTGGCAGAACTGACCAGCACGCCAATCAGATTGGTTTCACCGGTTTTATAAACCCATTTCGCACCGGGCGACGCTTCTGCCTTCAGTTGGCGCATATAACTCACGGTAACATCCACTCCAGAGTCTGCCTTGTGAGCGTTAAACAGGGCAACGTCGGACTGCGGGTCCGCGTAGTCTTCATTCCATGCCACACCGGACGTCATGGTCAGCAACTGCCAGATCGTGACATTGTCATAGGCCGAACCTCTAAGATCCGGAATGTACGCCGACACCTTGTCTTCAAGGCTGTCAATATATCCGTCTTTCAGAGCGGCACCGACCAATGTGGAAGTAAAAGACTTGGCGACGGAGAAACTGGTCCAGCGCCCTTCCGGACCAAACTCCAGCCCATAGCGTTCAAGCCGGACCTTGCCGTCCTGAACAATGATTAACGCTGCAGCGCGTTGGGATTCCATAAAAGCATCGACGTTCGTATCCAGCTCGAGCGGCGATCCTTCAGGTAACGGGTAGGGGGTGTCGCCCGCCTCGATGATTCGAGACTTTGACAGCAGGGGCACCCAGTCCATAGTGCGGAACACCGCATCCCGTTGCGCGGTATCCCAGAAAAGGACATTAATATCAGTGGGCATATTCAGCACCAGTCGACGCAGGTCTTTGTCCGCCATCCCCCAAAACGCTCCGCACATCAGTGCAATCAATACGATGACAGCAACTACCCATTTTTTCATAAGACACGACTTCTTCTATTTTATTGTTGTGTTTGTGGATTCTGCTTGATGATCCGCTGGCTTGTCTTTCAGACGATAGCCCAATAGCACATTGCCTGGCAACTGCCCGAACATGGCGTAACCCGATTGTACATAGAGCCAGTCGCCGGCCAGTATCTGGCCGTCCACATCGATGGCACCACCGTGTCCTTTGACACCGTTCACCGTGGTAAACGGTTTGGCGGTGGCTGTTTGCCAGAGATGATCACCATTGCTGATATCGTACGCGCGCAATACGCCGTTGAGACCACCACTGAACACCACCTCATCAGTTGCGGTAGCGGCTGCGGATAAACCGTAATAGAAAGAGCAGTTGTACTGTTCTTTCAAAGGCCGGCTTTTCCCGACACGCATGTTTTGCAAACCGACTAAAGGCTTGTCTTCGTCGGCCAAAAAGCAGCCACGTTCAACGCCTTGAAACCAGACCGGCTCACCTGTGCGAATATTCAGCGCGTGAATGCCCGGGCGGGGTTGATACTCCTGGCGGCGGCGCTCGGGATCAGCAGCGGGTACCAGCAAGTGCTCACCGGATAATGCCATGCCCCAGTGAATACCACCGTTGGTGGTGGTCTGGTGCTGATTGGGGCCGATGGCGGCATTGCTAACTCGGGCTTTCCAAAGCAAATTGCCTTCCATATCCAATGCCATGGCGTCGCCGGATTTTTGTCCAACCAGCAATAGCTCTTCGCCATCCTGCAATTTTGCGTGGATGACAGAAGCACCGATATCAAAATCCCCTCCGGCATTTTCCGGACAGTTACTGCCCCCGTTTAAACAAGCGGCATTCCAAACGTCGTCTGCCGTGGCCTGAAAACTCCACAGCTCTTTGCCACTGTCGAGATCAAGTGCCACCACCGCATCGGATGTCTCGGTAGCTGGGTGGGACAGATTTTCACCCGTGCCCACGTAAAGACGATTGCGCTGGGCATCGATGGTTGGCGTACTCCATACGGAAACACCGGACGGACCAAACAGGGGTTTACCATCGGCCGTAACCCCTTGTTGGGTAGCGTCATCGGTGGCGTGCCACTCCCAAAGCCGCTCACCGTCGGCCATATCCAGTGCAACAACTCCGCCGTGTGACTTGCAGCAAACGTGTTGAGGATTACCCGCGGCCGCAACCTCGTAGGAAGAGATAGGTACAAACAATCGGTTGTCGTGAAAGCTTATGGAACCGGTAATCGTCGTGGTACTGAACAGGCGCACATCAGAGCGCCAGATAATATCAAAGGTTTTGGGGTTCACTGCGTACACCATGGCCATGGAGTCAGCGAACACCAACACCGGTTCGCCGGCAGCGCTCTTGGCCAGAGTTATGGCAGAGCGTATTCCACTGGCAACTTTAGTGTAGCGATGCACGCAACCCTGTTGGCGATCGATGGCGTAAAGACGACCGCTCTTGTCACCAAAGTACAAGGTGTCACCGAGCACCACCGGTTGTGAACGCATATCGGTGACTTTAGGGAAAGCCAGTGCCCAGGCTAATTCCAGCGTGCCCACATTGTCTCGATTGATATTGGTTTGTGCGGGTGGCTGATAGCGACGATTGCCTTCACCCAACCCCCAATCGCTCACAAAACTCTGACCGCTCACTTTATCCGGGTGCGCGCAGGCATTGGCATCCATCCAGTCAAACTCGGCAGATTCGGAACCCGATAGATAGATGGCAATTAAACCCTGTTCAATATCGCTCAGATGCGAGGCCATGGGTTGCATCTTGCCGAACTTCATGGCGACCGCCACGGTGTCCAACGAAAAGCCGGACAAAGCCTCTCGACTGGGCGCGTGCATCTGCGGGTTGTCGTGACAACCGGCACAGTGCTGGTCGAATAATTTCTCCCCCAGAACACCCAAATGCAAGGTGTCGGCATGCTGCAATGCCAGAGTTTCAATTTTTTTTAACGGCTTATCCTGGAGCGCGAGCCAACCACCAACACTCAACAGAGACAGTAAGACAATAACGATTAGACACTTAAAAACTTTCATGATTATTATGCTTTAACAATTAAGTCGAGAATTCACAATGGCAGAGAAAAGGCGATTAAGTAATCGCTGTGCTCACGATCAAACATGGCATGACCGCCCACATTGATCACCACATATTGTCTGCCTTTATGGATATAGGTCATGGGAGTTGCTGTCGCATCCACGGGTAAGGTGTAACGCCACAAGACCTCACCGGTTTTGACATCAAAAGCGCGAATCTGACGATCCATGGTCGCACCAATAAAAAACAGACCGCCAGCGGTGGCTATGCCACCACCCAGATTCGGCGTGCCCCAGTCAATGTGAAATGGTGCGGTTAACGGTCCCATCTCGTGCACGGAACCCAGCGGTTTTTCCCAGAGAATGGTGCCACCACTCAAGCTTACTGCGACCAACTTACCCCAGGGCGGCGGGTTGCACGGGATACCCAATGGAGATGACAGGACTCCCATTTCGACGTCGTAGGGGGTGTCGTGCATTTTTACACGCATGCGCTGACCGGCCGTTGGGTGATCCCTTTCACTCCCCTTTTCCGTATTGTCCGAGGCAATCAAACGCGCTGTAAACGGCATATTGTTGACATTCACCAGCAACGTATCCTGATCGGCCAGCAGGGCTCCGCCCCCCCAATTGGGGCCGCCCAGACTGCCGGGGAAGAGCAGCGTCAGCTTCTCACTGAGTGGTGTAAAGACGCCTAGACTGTTCAGCTCCGCCAGCTGCTTTTGGCAATGACCGCGATCCCAGAAGGTCAAACCCCAGGCCTGCTGTGGCATCAAAAATGGATCGATCAATTGCGGTGGCGCGATGGGTTTTGGCTGTGTCGCTGCGGCTTGCTCACCGGGAATTTGTGACGGCGGCACCGGGTGCTCCGTAATTTCCCAAAGCGACTCGCCGGTCAGTCGATTCAGCACAAACACATAACTCTGCTTGGTCAATTGCGCCAGCGCGGGAATCGTTTTGCCATCTTTTTTCCATTCAAACAGGATGGGTTGTGACGGGGTGTCGTAATCCCAAAGATCATGACGCACGTGCTGAAACGACCAAACCAACTCGCCACTGCTCAGATTTAACGCCACCACGCTATTGGCATGACTGTTATCGCCCTTGCGCTCCGCGCCGTAATAGTCCGCCGATGGCGCGCTGGTGGGCAGGAACACCAGATCGTTCTCCTCATCCACCGAAATCGGCGCCCAGACATTGGCACTGCCGCTGTCCGGGTGACCCTCAAGCGGGTCCCACTGCCACAGCGGTGATCCGTCCAGAGTGTCGAACGCCAACACCTTCCCCCGCGGGGTTTTGCTGTAGACGAAATCAATAATCGTGGAGCCGGTGACCACGACTCCATTGGCCGCGACTGGCGCCGATGAATTGGACACGTGTCCGGGCTCGCTTGAGCCAGCTAGTTTTACCTCTCCTTCGTTGCCAAAACCGGAACAGGGCTTGCCATCGACAGCATCCAATGCCAACAGGCGGCGATCATGGGTGCTGGTGAATACCCGGTGGCGACATTTCTCACCCTCGGGCACCCGTGTTTCTTCATAGTAGGCCAGGCCGCGACAGCGAAAGGTGCGATCACCGCGCTTGTCGATATTGGGATCCCGGCTCCAGCGCTGTTTCCCGGTTGCCGGATCCAGTGCAATCACTCGATTAAAAGGCGTACAGTAAACCAGAGATGCCCCAGCGGCTTCAGGCAACAACAACGGTGTGGACTGCGCAGACGTCTGCGACATCAAGTCGCCGTGCTCTTCCATATCGCCACTGCGGAACTGCCAGGCCACCTCCAGCTGATCGACATTCTTGCGATTAATCTGATCCACATCGGAGTAGTGTTTGCCGCCCGCATCACCGCCATAGTATTGCCAGTGAGAGGCACGTCCCTGACTGGACTCGGCCATGCTGGCGGTCGCGGCCGCGCAAAATAGCGCGGCGATGCAAGGTATCGAAAAAAATCTACGAACAATCATGGCAGCGGAGTAATTCTGAGCAGAGTCGGTGTAGCCCCTTCTGTCTGCCAGGTCGGGAAGTGAGAGTTACTGGTGTAAATCGCACCGTCTTCTTCGGAGATCTCAATATCGCGTGTGAAGAAGCGCTGACGAGGCATAGGGTAGACTTTCCAGCTCTCCGTATTGATATCAAAACTCAGAATGGTATCCGATTGATTGCCATTCACCCACACAGTCCCACGATCGCGGTCGACGTTTAGAGCGTAAGGCAGTTCATTCACCACCGGCAGCTCATAGTCAGTAAATTTCTTCGTCACCGGATCGTATTTCACCAACAGGGAATCCTGAAAGGCGACTATCCAGACATTGCCTTCGGCATCGGCGCGCAACCGGCGCGGCCCATTGTAAGGAAAGTCGATCATCGTGATCTCATCAGTGTCTGGGTCGATATGAGCAATATCATTGGCATAAAGACGCGCTACCCAAACACCACCGTCCGGCGCCACATCGATACCTTAGGGCATAGGCAATCCGGAGGATTCATTATCCGGTGAAGGGGTTGGACGATTTTCAGGGTCCATGCTGAAGATAAATGGCAGGGCCTTTAATATGAGCCATTCTTTGATACTGCGCGCGGGCAGGTCATAGAGCTTGAATTCACTCGTGCTGCGATCAAAACGCGCCACCTGAGAGGACAGCGCCATGGTAAACCACACATCGTCGTTGTCGTCGGTACGAATGGTGTGGGGGTAATAGCCGTCGGGCATGTCGTGAATAATGAACTCTTTCTTGCTGATGTCGAATTCCAGCAAAGCCTGCTGCATGGATGGCGTAATAAAGATATTGCCGTCCTTTTTAGAATAGGCAAACGAATGCACTCCCATGTAGTTGTGCATTTTTGGGAACACCTCAAAGCGATTGCCGAGAATACCACCCAGCTTGGCGTCTTCGTCGTGCGGAACTTTGTAAACCGTATATTCGCCCGTGTCCGGATCGACCTCATAAATGCGGTCAAACAGATTATCCCCCACATAGACAAGACCATTGGGGTGCAGCAGAAAATCGTGCATTTGTGAAAAGGCATCGCCAATGGGCCATTCGGTCATTTGAATCTCGGAAAGATGCTCCTCCCATTGACGCGGCTCCGGCACCTGCTCCGGATTTTCACGCAGCTGGCGATATTCTTTTTGCAGCAACTCCGCCACGCGCTGATGTTCATCGTCGGGCAGGCGAGCACCGTAAGTATTCATACGCTCTATCACGCTGACCCACTGCTCAGGCGTGCGCTCGTTGCGCATAAAGGGCGATGCCTGCTGGTGACAGAAGGCACAGTTAAGCTGAAAAGATTTTTTTAGCGTCTCATCACCACCAAACTGCAACTGCGACAACCAGACGTTGGAAGGATAACTGGCAATATACTGCTCGTGAGACAAAGGCTGCAGCGTTTTAGCCCCCTCGGGAGTGTCAAAGTAAACGTCGCGATAACCCTGGGCGCGGGCGCGGTAAGTGTACTGCCCCGCCTCGTGATTAAAGCTGACACGCCCCTCGGCATCACTGAAACGAGTCAGGGTAGTGGCAGATCGATTGGTAACCCCGTGGGGTGCATAACCATCATCAGACAGGTCAGCGGCCGGCACCTGGGTCGGGGTGCGAGTCACCATCACCTGGGCCAAGGGTTTGCCCTCTGCATCAGTAAAGTGTAAATCGCCAGCTTGGAGAGCCTGGGAGAATAGAGCCACATTGACCAAAAGGGCCAACAGATATGTACGCATGGATAGCTTCCGTCTCAATCGAGTGAACTAGTCGTTATTCTAATCCCTAGTATTTTGGATCAAGAAAGCGGAATCTGCACTGACCGTACGAGACGTTTGCTATGGATTATCGCGCCATGCTGGCAAGAAAGGCCATTATTGGCGTGGGCTAGCTCACTTAGGGGGTTACGCAGTTTCGAGCTCCACCCTTTTCTTAAGATTATTAAGCCCCAGGCGGGCTTGCGAAATAATGCTCTTACGCAATAACACTGGCTCAATTATTTTCAGCCACGACTTAGTCGTGTATCTGAATTCGCGCTTGAACAAAGTGCCTGCCTTTGTTGGCGTAAGAGTATAAGTCGTCGTTGACTCCACAAGATCCGAAGTAGCAGTGATTTCCCATGTTTTCCCATAGTCCGACTTAGACACGGTATAATTTAGTGCCTTTTTAACCGTAACGGGCAATAATTTGATTGGCTTCTGGACAGTGAATATTTCAAATTTCTGCCCTACCTCACTTGCCCTATACTCTTTATCAGAACGCAGGGATGACGGATACCACTCATACCACTTATTTGGATTAGTGACATACTCAAATACAGAGCCTGGATCACTAACAATCTGTACTTCATTTGAAAAATATTGCTCTGACACCGACTTTTCCTCTTGATGTTTAAGATTGCCCACATAGTCACTTGTTATGTCATTTTACATTTTCAGTAAGCTCAGTCTTCTTACCTTGAAAGCCTTGGAAAAGAACACTATGCGCACGGTATGAGAGAGCATCATCACGTTCCATATAACCTGCAATCCAGTCGAGTAGCATAGGCAACTTACCATCCTGCTCTTTTTTAGATGGGTATTTATGAGGTTCCCAGGGTCTGTTTCTAGCATTTTGCTGGCACAGCTGGACAGGTAGATTCATAAAAATCGCTTCGTTTGCGAACGGCTTTACAAGCTCAAGCAAGTCCGCATAGCAACCTTCGACAACCCACTCATTATTGTCGTTAATGAAAGCTTTAATCTGCTCAAACGCGAGATCTATCGGCCGCCGCTCTGGTGGATTCGAAGGAAGCCACGCGAGAGTATCTAAATCGAGATGAGCTAGACCTTCGCCCTTAAGTTTTAGTGCTAACGTAGACTTCCCGGAGCCAGAATTTCCAAAAATAATTATTTTTCTCACAAAGACTCCTTTCTCGATCTAGACATAACTACCAATTTAAGAGCGCTAATACATGGGCCAAAATAGCGAGTACAGCGAGACTAGCTATGCGTATCCCAAAGTCATAATGAATTACAGTCAATGACAGTGGTATAGGTTCAGGGTTGCGTCCGGCAACAGCCACTTGCGATGCATTGAATTCTGCCGGATTAAAGCTACTCAGATCATAGGTGCCCGGATCATAAATGCCAAGCCCCTCCCGCCGACTGCATAGCTCCCCATAGTAGAATCAGTAACAAGAGCAGTGACGCGGGAATAAAAACGATAGCCCCAAGCGCTACATTTAAACCAAAACATAATCGGCTTTCTTTACGGCCATTATTCTTTATCGCCATGTATAGAGTCGACGCCCCAATTAAGGCGAAAAACAAAATCTCTCCCGTACTTACTTGACCATCCTGCATCACAAGGTAGCTTGACACCCCTGTGATTGACACAAAGAATAACAACACTAAAGACTGCTTGCTTATACGCATGTCACCATTTCCACTGGTACGATCCTGTCAAAACTTCCGCCGATTATTAATGGATCTTTCGACCACTCTGAAATTATTGAAGACTTAGCTGTTGAAGAGTCATTGGAGTGATTATTATTAGTTGGTGCCTGTCCTTATGTTTGTTTCGACATATGGTTGGGCAACATGTCTGGCTAAGCCTCCCCCGTCACACAAACATACACCGAGTTGGTGGATTCCCTGTTCTGAAACGGGTTATAAAAAGCCACCACGTGCGACTCGACACTCGAAAACACGGTTTTCAACAGGGCTTCAAATCGTTCTTCCGGCAGGTTTTGCGACCACATGGCAAAAACCCCCTTTGGCTTTAGTTGCTGCGCCATAAGCGCCAGGTTTTCAGTGGTGTAAAAGCCGGCGTTGGCTGCATTCAGGAATTCGGTGGGAGAATGATCGATATCCAAAAGGATGGCATCAAACTGTTGACCTGCGACCTGTGGGTCAAAGCCCGTATCCGGGTCTGTGGCCAGATCAAAAAAACTGCCGTGGACATAGCAATTACGTGGATCGGCATTGAGGATTTTCCCCAGCGGAACGCGCTCATCTTTATGCCAGCCAATCACCGTGTCCAGGGCATCCACTACCAGCAACTCGGCCACTCTCTCGTCCTGCAGTGCCGCCACGGCGGTGTAACCCAGCCCCAAGCCACCCACAACAACCTTGAGCTGATCGCCCTCCACGGCAGCCAGACCCAGTGTCGACAAGGCCTCTTCGGCCTCGACAAACATACTCGACATTAAAAACTCGTCCCCCAGCTTCACTTCATAGATGTCGCGATCGCCAAACACGGGGATACGTCGTCTACGCAGGGATATCGCTCCCAAAGGGGAATCTTGATGATCAATTTCTTCGAATAAAGCTGACATGTTGGCGGTATCCTGACGCAGTACGGGGGCAACAATCATACTGTGCAATCTGTCCCCCGACCAGCAGGCTTCTGAGATGGGGTGTTACGTCATTTGCCAGAAAAGCGAGCAAGGAAAAGCGAGCAAGGACAGGCACTCATCTATAACCCTAATCCAAGACTTTAGCATGAGACCTTTTGAAAACCCATGCAAAAAAGCAAGCTTTCCCAGCTTGTTGGGGTTGAAGACTGACTGACTTTTTAGTCTCATCTCCGTCACATTAACGAATCTTGATTGCGCCCCTGATGACTCAACCTCGAAAGCAACTGATTTCACCCTCCGACACGCCCTTCTACCATTGCGTTTCACGCTGTGTAAGACGCGCGTTTCTCTGTGGTACCGACGCCGTGACAGCCCAGAGCTACGAACATCGTCGACAGTGGATAGAAAATCGTATCCGGCTTCTGAGCTCTCTGTTTGCCATCGATATTTGCGCCTATGCCGTGATGAGCAATCATTACCACCTGGTTGTCAAACTCAACTCTTCAGATGACTGGTCCGATCAAGAGATTATGGATCGTTGGCTGACTTTGTATAAGGGGCCTATTCTCGTTCAACGCTTTCGCAACGGTGAGGCGCTAGGTCAAGCTGAGAAAGACTCCGTCTCACAGATCATTGCCGTCTGGCGAAAGCGATTACAGGATCTAAGCTGGTTCATGAAGTGCCTGAATGAACCTATAGCACGCATGGCCAATGTCGAAGACAACTGCACGGGTCACTTTTGGGAGTCCCGATTTAAGTCTCAAGCGTTACTCACCGAAGAAGCACTGCTGGCTTGTATGGCCTATGTAGATCTCAACCCGATCCGCGCTGGCATAGCCAAAACACCTGAAACTTCAGAATACACCAGCATTCAAGAACGTATTCAACCCAAGCTCAACCTGGCCGACGCCATCAAACACCAGAATTTAGCCAGTGGCTTTGAGATGCCTGTCAAACCCCTGCTGCCGTTCGATGATGCTCTCAAAGCCACTGAACAAAACGGGATCGCCTACTCATTCAGTGACTATCTGCAATTGGTAGATTGGAGCGGTCGTGCGATTCGTGACAACAAGCGCGGTGCAATCCCGTCAAAACTGCCGCCCATTTTAATTCGTCTAAACATCCCGCCAGAACAGTGGCTGATCGACAGCCAACACTTTGAAAAGATCGTGCACCGACGATTTCGAAAAGCCGCTTAAACAAAACTGCTCTTTTCCCAACAATTTATCTTATTGGTACTGTCACGCCTGCAATATGGGGTTTTGGCGTTATTTTCTTCTGAAATTCAACTGCCCGTCGCCTTCTTAATAAATTGTAAAAACTTGAGTTTTGAATACGGGTAACTACGGGATTTTTTTAATTGATGACTGTCCTAATTGATGAAACCAGCCATAGTGACTGGATACCACGGATATCAGTAGCTGTCCGGCTAACGCGTAACTCATCACCGTTCCAACACCGGCCCTGGGTATTAGAAAATACAAAAGGCCAACACCCACTGCGGCCAGTACTCCGCCAGAAAACCACAAGTACAGGGGTACAGACTGCACTTCACTCAGGCTCGGTAATTGTCGGGCAACCACCAGGCTGAGCATAAGCGTCATAAAGCAGCCAACGGCAAAAGCAACCGCGGTTCCCCAAAGGGCATGGTGAAGCAGTACACCCAAACGGGCATTCATACTTGCCTGCGTCGCGATGGCTACTCCCGCCAGAAGCGCCAACATACCTGACAGGTTCACCCTTCCACCCATTCAACCAATTGATCTATGGGCAACCGGACCTTGGCTTTAGACGAGTAAGTATCCTCTGAGCTTCGTTGCCCAAGCGCACAAACCGCCACGGTCGTGAGCCCTTGAGAGTCCAGCCCCAAAAGTCGATCATAGTGTTCTGTCTGGATGCCTGTCATCGGGCAAGCGTCGATTTCCAGCAATGCCGCTGAGGTTAGAAAATTACCCAACGCCAAATAGGTTTGCTCTTTCGACCACAGAGCTCGTTCATCAACGGTCAGTGAATCCACCAGCATTTCCTGATAGAACCTCTGACGCTCCGCTTGTGCGTTAACATCCAGCTGCCGTGCTGAAGCAAGCTGCTGTACATGTTCCCTGATAAATTCGCTGTTGATATCCCGCCGTGCCGTAAAAACCACCAGATGGGAGCTGTCAGACACTTTGTTCTGATCATAAGAGTATTGCGGTAACTTAGTCCGAAGAGCCTTGTCGGTCACCACGAATAAACGATACGGTTGTAAACCATAGGCCGATGGTGACAAGCGTGCAGCCTCCAACAGTACGTCCAAACGCTCTGAGTCCAGAGATTGATCACTGAATTGTTTAACGGCATAACGCCAATTGAGAGCCTGTAAAAGATCCATAAAAATTACCTCACCTGTGTAAAAGATCGCTTCGCTTAAGCCTTAAACGGCATACTAGCCAGAGCCCATGGAGGGGTCATTTACATAGGTTGATTTTTTAGGACTTTTTTAATTCTGCTTAATTGCGTAGGCGTTATCCCCAGATGAGAGGCGATCAGATACTGCGGCAAGCGTCGGGTTAAACTGGGATTCTCTTCAGCAAAACGGTGATAGCGCTGGGTTGCATCTTCTTGCACCAGCGCTACTTCTCTAGGCTCTTTGGCCAACAGCCAATTGGCCTCTAAATAGTGAATCCAGAACAGAGCCAGATCGTGTTGAGTGTGCAACAACTGACGATAGGGCTGATGGGCAATTTCCAGGACAATGGAGGGCTCTAAAGCCTGAACAGTAAAAGCCGAGGGAGTGCTGGTGAGTAACGCAGCCGTCGAACCCGGGAACTGCCCCTCCTCAAAAAACATCTTGTTGTATTCTTGCCCGTCTTCCCGGTTGATGAATATTCGAAAAAGCCCCTGATACACAAAAGCAAAACGTTGAGGAACCTCACCGGCAGCGTATAACGACTCGCCTTTCGCCAGAGAGCGTTGACTGACAATAGAGCACAACGCTGACCAGGTATCATCGCTTAAGGGATAATACGCATCCATCGCTTGCTTGAGCGCCAGATAAGCGGGATCAGAAGAATAAGACGAAGCCATAACGCCAAACCGGTCATGTTGAAAAGCGCATTATACTCGATCTCAACAGGTTGCTGTTTACCGTTTTAGTTTTTCCAATAGAGCTTTTGCCACGGCCTCAGACGATGCCGGATTTTGACCAGTGATCAAGTTGCCGTCCGTAATCACATATGGCTGCCAGTCGTCGCCCTTGGAGTAGTTGCCCCCTTTCGCTTTTAACTCGTCTTCCAACAGAAAAGGAACAATGGAGGAAAGCTGAACCGCCTCTTCTTCCGAATTACTGAATCCTGTCACTGACTTGCCTTTCACTAATGGCGTGCCATCATCGGCCTTCGTGTGACGAAATACCGCAGGTGCGTGACACACGGCTGAAACCGGTTTGCCTGAGGCATACAGGGTTTCAATCAAGGCGATAGAGTGCTGATCTTCTGCCAAATCCCACAAGGGGCCGTGTCCACCGGGATAAAACACGGCATCGTAATCATCCGGTGAGATATCCGACAGCTTCAACGTATTGTCCAGTGCAGATTGAGCATCACTGTCTTTCTTGAAACGCTCAGTGGCTTCTGTCTGGGAATCCGGCTCATCACTTTTAGGATCCAGCGGCGGCTGACCGCCATTCGGCGAGGCCAGCGTGACGTCTGCATTTGCATCCTTGAACACATAGTAAGGCGCAGCAAACTCTTCCAGCCAAAACCCGGTTTTCTGACCGGTGTCGCCCAGTTGGTTATGGGATGTCAGTACAAGCAGTATTTTCATGTGGACACTCCTTTTGCATTTCGTATTGCGTATTGCGTATTGCGTATTGCGTAAAGCGAGTGTAGTGGAGATTTCTATGTCTGCTGGTTTTATCACTCTCTATGGGACACGTGGAAAATTGGGCGAGAGAAAGCTTATGCTGCTCTTGAGAAAAGCAAACCTCTCGGTTGTCATGGCGCTGAATGATATGTTTAGGGGTGGCGGAAGGATAAATACGAGGAAGTCTCGCCATGGTTAAATCCTTTTAACCCTGACAAAGGTCCTGACTCTATACGAAG
>NZ_CBFIHX010000086.1:0-15948 GCF_965662505.1 Pseudomaricurvus sp.
CAATGGTGACTGCAAGCCTGAATATAGACTATGCGGGTTCTGCAAAATTGGGCGATTGGGTCGAGATTGAAGTCGATGTGCAGAAGGTCGGTCGAAATATGGCTTTCGCCAATAGCTATTTTTTTGTGGATTCAAAACGTATAGCAAGAGCGAGTGCGGTATTTAATGTCATCAATGGATAGCGAACTTATCAAACACCGTTACGTTTGTGTAACACAAGACATGCGAAGTCTCGCGCTTTTATCTGGGCTTTAACCTCAGGGAGAACACGCAACATGGAGAGAGCAGTAACTGTCCTGCTAGTGCTTGTGGGCATTATTCACTTATTACCTGTCTCCGGAGTTCTGGGAGTGGAACGTCTACATTCCCTGTACGGTGTGTCTCTGGCCGAGCCCAATCTTGAAATATTGATGCGTCATCGCGCGGTACTGTTTGGACTTCTTGGCGTTTTTATGATGTATGCCGCGTTTCAGAAGTCACTACAGACACTGGCAATCATAGCGGGCTTTATCAGTGTTCTAACCTTTATCGTAATTGCGTGGTCCGTCAGTGGGTTCAACGAGGCCATCCGCAAGGTTGTGATGGCGGACATTGTTGCCATGATCGCTCTCATTATTGCAGGGGTTATTCATGTTTTAAGTCGAAACCGAGACTAGCAGCTGTAAGGTTCCCGCTGCAATATGCCAAATCCTTCTTAGCAGGCCCCCAGATTAGGCGTATCGTCAGTTTATTTGATCACCCCATTTAAGATCATACGAGTTACATCTTCTATGGCCTCTTCTTTTTGTTGGGAGGACATACGCTTATTACCGTTCAGTGCTCTTATTTGGTATTCATAATCGGCGTAGTATTGCGTCGATGACCAGATCATATTCAGCAGATTCTGCGGATTGATTGCGTGAATCAGCTTCTGATCAATCCAGCTTTGAATTTTCTTCATCACAGTTTGATCCCAGGTTATCAGCGCCTTCTGAATTTCTTTTCCCATGACCGGACAACCTTGAATGATCTCCAGTGCCCACACTTTAGATCCCTTGGGTCGAGTGAACGAGTGGTGCATTTTGGCTCGAATGTACACACGGATAACTTCTTCTGGGTCCGATGAGACATCAAAGATATCTGCATCGTGCATCCAGGCATCCAAAATATCCTGTAGCACGACCGTATAAAGATCTTGTTTGGTTTTGAAGTAGTAGTGCACATTGGCTTTGGGCAGACCTGCCTTATCGGCAATTTCCTGAGTGGAGGTTCCGCTGAAGCCCTTTTCGGCAAACAGTGTTTCAGCGGCAGAAATGATCTGCCGGGTATTGGCTTCCCGAATACTCGACTTTCTCGCTGAACCTGGCGTCTTGTTAGTAGACATTACATCTCTCTGAACGACCGTTTTGATGATTGCTATTGTCGCACATTCAGGTGCGATAGCACCACTCCCCGCATCTATAAAGTTAACCGATCAGTCAACATTTTCAATTTTTTTATTGAACTGGAAAACAATATCAAATAGCCTTTAATTTCCTGACCAACTAGACAGGATTCATTTTGGGGCACGCACAAAAAACAACAGAAAATCATGTTTCATTTTGGTGCGATAAAGTGTTTTTCATAGATCTAAACGTGAGTGAAGTGCGTGATGTCTAAAAAAGAATGGTTAACGTTAGAGAAAATAAACGACGAAGTTATTCAGCAATTATGTGACGAAGCTGGAAAAGTACGAGATACGCATTGGGGTAAAAACATCACTTATTCTCGAAAAGTATTTCTTCCGTTGACCAATATGTGCCGTGACGAATGCGGCTACTGTACTTTTGTCGAACACCCGGATTCACCAAGAGCTAATATCATGAGCTTGAATGATGTGAGCGATACGTTACGCCGTGGCGAACAGCTTGATTGCAAAGAAGCTCTCTTTAGTCTCGGCGAAAAGCCAGAGCAGCGTTACGGTAAAGCAGCTTCGATGCTAGGTAAATTAGGTTATAGCCGTATGGTGGATTATCTGCGAGATGCCTGTGAATTTACGTTAAAAGAGACTCGACTGATTCCACACGTCAATTGTGGAACCTTGAATGAATCAGAAATTCGTTTATTAAAACCAGTAGCTGCCAGCATGGGTATGATGTTGGAAAGTTTGAGCCTTGATTTGATGAAGAAAGGTTCCGCGCACCATCGATGCCCTGACAAAACACCTAAATTAAGAATGCAAACACTGGAGCTGACTGGAAAGCATCAGGTCCCGTTTACGACAGGCTTGCTGATCGGGATAGGAGAAACTTGGGCTGATCGAATTCAGGCATTGCAGGCCATTAATCGCATACATTTACAGTATGGTCATATCCAGGAAGTCATTATTCAGAACTTCCGCGCCAAACCCGGCACACTGATGGCGAATCACTCCGAACCGGATTTGCATGAGATGGTGAAAACCCTTGCCGTGGCGCGTCTAATTCTTGATCCCTCAATCAGTATCCAGGCTCCGCCGAATTTACACGAGCGACACGCGGTATACATTCAATCCGGTATTAATGATTGGGGTGGCATTTCCCCTGTCACTCAGGATTTCATTAATCCTGAATGTGCATGGCCAGACCTTCAAAAATTAAGTCAAAGTACAGCCGAACACGGATACCAGTTGCGTGAACGTCTGACCGTGTATCCCAGCTATTTAAGGCGAGCAGGTTATGTCTCTCCCGCTTTGGGACAGCGGCTTATTGCGCGTTCGGATGAATCAGGTTTGGCGCGGGTATCGAGTTTTTAAGACATATTACATTGAGTAAGTAGGGGTAAAGGTGCAGCAATGAATTTCGATGGTGTGAGTTCTCAGGTAAGACAGATACTGGAAGCAACGCTTAAGGGCGTCGAAGTCAGTGAGACCCAAGGCGAAATACTGTTATCGGCAGATGGTAAAGATCTTGAAGCCGTGATGGCGGTCGCTAACGAATTGCGTCTGAAGGTACATGGCAAGCGCAGCAGCTATGTTGTGACGCGCAATATTAACTTTACCAATGTTTGCCATATGGGCTGTCGTTTTTGTGGCTTTGGTCAGCATAAGGATTCACAAGACGCTGAGCTTTTGTCGATGGAAGAGCTAGGGCGCAGAGTGGTAGAGGCGACCGAGCGCGGTGCAACCGAGGTTTGTATTCAAGGTGGTTTACACCCGGACCTTCCGGGTAGTTATTACCGGGACATTGTAAAGACTGTCAAGCAAGCGTCACCCAGCATTCACTTGCACGCATTCTCGCCGTTTGAAATTTATTACGGTGCCCGAAAGAGCCGCATGACTTATGAGGATTTTCTGACGGATCTGAAAGAGTGTGGCTTGGGATCAATCCCTGGAACTGCCGCAGAAATTCTGGATGTCGAAGTACGTAAAATACTGACCAAAAATAAGCTGTCGACAGAATCCTGGGTTGAAATTATCAAGGCGGCTCATCGTGTCGGATTGCCGTCAACCTCCACCATGATGTACGGCCATGTAGATGGCCCCAGTCATTGGGCTGCCCATTTGAATCTGTTGCGCGATATTCAAAAAGAAACCGGTGGTTTCAGCGAGTTTGTACCATTGGGCTTTGTGCACTATGAGTCACCGTTGTATCTGGAAGACAGCCGAACTCGTCCTGGCCCTACTCATCGGGAGCACATCGCGATCCATGCGGTGGCTCGAATAATGTTGCACGGTTATATCGATAACATTCAGGCATCCTGGGTCAAGCTTGGCCCTCAGTTGGCGACACAGGCACAAAGTTTTGGTGTCAATGATATGGGCGGCACGTTGATGAATGAAAGCATTTCTCGTGCGGCCGGTGCTCTCTATGGGCAGGAAGTTACGGCTCCGGAAATGGAGCGCATGATCACCTCAGCGGGATTCGAACCGTGGCAGCGCTCAACACTGTATCGACCCGCTGAAGTCAGTGCCCCGGCCTCTGTCACAACCCTGAAGCCACGAAGCCAGTGGCAAAATGAACAGATTCCAGTGTTGGAGGTGGTGTAATGACTTCACCGGCCATTACTGTCATCACGGGAGGGGTTGGTGGCGCCAAGTTTGTCGAGGGCTTGTACCACTCGGTTAACCCACAATCTCTCTGCGTAATTCCAAACATTGGCGATGATGATCAATTTCACGGTCTCTGGGTGTCTCCGGATGTGGATACCCTGGTGTATACCTTGTCGGAACATGTCAATCGAGACACGGGTTGGGGAATGGCAGGTGACACTTTTGCGACTCAGGAGCAACTGGCTTTGTTGGGGCAAGAGGTGTGGATGAATCTAGGCGATAAGGATTTGGCCACTCATATTGTACGCACCTTGAGGCTTCACCGGGGTGAGTCCCCAAGTGATGTGGCAGCTCATCTTGCCCGCAGTCTGGGGCTGGAATGTCAGTTAATGTTACCTACGGATAGCACGTTACAAACTCGTGTCCATACCGAGCAGGGCGAGTTGTCTCTGGAAGAGTATTTTGTGAAACATCGGTGTGCGCCTCAAGTGACGCAGGTGCGTTACCGTGGTGCCGAAAACGCCCAGATCACAGTTGCCGCAGAAGCCGCTATTCGTGAGGCTGACTGCGTTTTTTTTGCGCCCAGTAACCCCTTGTTAAGTATTGCTCCCACGCTGGAGGTCAACAGGGTTCGTCAGACTTTGCACTCTACTACCGCCAAACGCATTGCAATTTCACCTCTGGTAGGTGGCAAAGCTGTCAAAGGACCCACGTGTGAAGTGATGCGAGCTTGCGGCTTTGAGGCGAATGTCTTTGGTATAGCAGAATTTTACCGAGGCTTAATTGACACGCTGGTGATTGATCAAAAAGACGCTGAACATGCTCATGCATTACGGAAGCTGGGCCTCGAGGTGGTGGTTCTCGTTACCTTGATGGACGACAAGCCCAGTCGTATAGCCTTTGCCGCTCAAGTTCTGTCCTCACTGGATCTGGCCCCTGCACTGGAGGCCGTATCGTGAGGCGTCTTAACTTTATTGTGCCCATTAAGCATTTTGCCCAGGCAAAAAGTCGTTTAACCACTGTGCTTTCAGGCACTGGGCGGGAGCAGCTGGCCAGCCAACTGTACTTTCAGAATCTGCGTTGGCTGCGTTACTGCTATCCACAACACAATGTGCTGGTGGTCACGCCGGACATTCGTGCGGCCAAAATGGCTCGCGACCTTAAGGCAGATTTCATATTGGAAGAACGTTGCGAAGGTTTAAATTTGGCCGTCTCAAAAGGTACGGCCTGGAGTGAGCAGCAGGGTTTTGATACCCAGGTTGTGTTCTTTCCGGATATTGCCAAACCCAAAAAAGAGGATATGGATACGCTACTTGCGTGTGCGGAAGGCGGCGAGTCACTGCTGGCGTTAGCGGTGGCTTCGGATGGAGGAACCAATGCGACATTGGCGAGCCCGCCATCGGTGACACCACTGGTATTTGGTCGCCAATCTTCAAAACGCATTGTTGCTGCCGCTGAAGAACAGAATATTCCCTGTTATCCCTTGTCGCTTTCAAGCTTGGCCCTGGATGTGGATCGTCCTGAAGATCTTGAGCAGTACAAACCACAACTGCGCCCCATGTTGCAAGAGGTCTGTATATGAAACTGACGTTACAGGCCTTGAGGTCTATTCCAGATATCACTGCGGGTGATGATCTGGCCAGAGTTATAGCGACCAGCTTGAGAAAAGAAGATGTCGAGTTGAGTGATCATACCGTCCTGGTCGCTGCTCAGAAAATTATCTCAAAATCTGAGGGGCGTACGATTTCTCTGGCCAGTGTTATTCCTGGTGAAGAGGCACGGAGTCTGGCGAAAAAACTCAATAAAGACCCCCGCAAAGTGGAGTTGATACTGCGCGAAAGTGACAGCGTTGTCCGCTTGCGTGAACCCACTCAAGAAGGTGCAGAAGGGCTGATCATAACCCGCCATCGACAGGGATTTATTTGTGCCAATTCAGGTATTGATGAATCCAACGTAGGGGCGGAAGAGTCAGTCATTTTGCTGCCGGAAGACTCCGATCAAAGTGCTCGTCAATTGCGAGCCTCTATTCATGAGATAACCGGTTTTTCTCCAGGTGTAGTGATTACCGATACTTTTGGTCGCCCCTGGCGCAACGGCCTTGTCAATGTCGCTATCGGCTTGGCTGGGCTGCCTGCCGTCGTTGATCAAAGTGGTGAGATCGATGCCTGGGGGCGTCCATTAACAGTAACCAAGCCGGCTCTTGCCGACGAAGTGGCGGCAGCCTCTGGTTTGTTAATGGGGAAAGATGCAAAAACGCCGGTGATCGTATTTCAAGGTGTTGACTGGCGTGAAGCTGACTCCAGTGCCAGCGACCTAATTCGAGCAACAACTGAGGATTTGTTTTTATGACGATAGCAATTATTGGTGGTACAGGACCGCAGGGGCAGGGGTTGGCTTTGCGTCTGGCACTGGCGGGTTCCGATGTGGTTTTGGGGTCTCGTGATGGTGAGCGGGCGAATGTTATCGCTGAGGAGTTAAAAGCGAGGGTTCCAGACGCTAGAGGCCAAATCAGTGGTACGGACAATGAGGGAGCAGTGAACCTCAGTGACGAAATGGTGGTGATTGCAGTGCCTTATAGTGGGCATCGAGCCACGTTGGAATCTCTGGCTCCACTGCTCACAAACAAAATAGTGGTGGACATTGTGGTGCCTTTAACGGAAGGCAATCCTAAATCGGTGACTATGCCACCGGAAGGTTCGGCGACCGAAGAAGGGCAGGCAATTCTCGGTAATGAGATTGCCGTGGTCGGTGCGTTCCACAATGTGTCGGCTCACCAGTTGAATCATCTCGAAGTGAACATCAATTGCGACATTCTGGTTTGCGGTAATTCCATGGAAGCCAAGCAAAAAGTCATTGAGTTGATTGAAACGTTGGGCATGAACGGTCTCAATGCCGGGCCGGTAGAAAATGCACGTTGCATTGAAGCTATCACGCCGATTCTGATTCGTCTGAATATTTCCAAAGCTTATCCGCATCGTCACGTGGGAATCAAAATCTCCCCACCTGATGCAGCTTAAACCTGTAACAAACCCATAGAAGATATTGATTATTGATAGGAGTGACATCATGGAATTTGGAATTACCTTTAAAGGTTTTGTGGAACCTGACCGTGCCCGTTATCTGGTGAAACAAGCCGAACATGCAGGGTTTAGTTACTGCTGGTTTTATGACTCTCACATTCTCTGGAGAGAATGTTATCCCGCGATTGCCATGTGCATGGAGCACACCAAAAATATGCGTTTTGGCCCTTGTGTGACCAATCCAAAAGCTCGCGACTGGTCTTTGGCAGCGAGCTTGT
The DNA here is from genome assembly GCF_965662505.1 of Pseudomaricurvus sp. Classification (NCBI taxonomy): domain Bacteria; kingdom Pseudomonadati; phylum Pseudomonadota; class Gammaproteobacteria; order Cellvibrionales; family Cellvibrionaceae; genus Pseudomaricurvus; species Pseudomaricurvus sp. Next base: position 7,287 of record NZ_CBFIHX010000086.1, read on the forward strand.
GGGGCAGTTTGGCATTGCAGAGTAATGGCCGTATCGACGTGGGCTTGGGCCGAGGGGACAGCTCTGTACGCGTGATGGGCAAAAAACCAGCAACAATCGCACAGATGACTGAATTCACTCAGAAAGTGAAGGCGATGATTCGCGGTGAGGAAGTGAGCTACGGTGAATGTCCTGAACCGGTTAAATTTCCTTGGGCGAAAGGTTATGAATTGCCTGTCTGGATCGGTGCTTATGGTCCCAAGGCGCTGGCCGCCGCTGGGGAGGTAGGTGATGGAGTGATCTTACAAATTGGCGAACCTGAGTTGATTCGCTGGTTTACCGAGCAATGTATGGTGGCTGGTAAGGCGGCTGGACGGGACATGTCAAACTTTAAGGTTCAGGCCGCGGCCCCCGCCTATTTTGGCAGCATGGATGAATGTCGTGAGGCGACCAAGTGGTTCCCGGCAATGGTGGGAAATCACGTTGCTGACATCGTGGAAAAATACGGAGCAGATAATCCAGATATTCCTTCCAGCCTGACGTCCTATATTGAAAATCGCCGTGGTTACGATTACTCCAAGCATGGTCAAAGTGATAACCCTTATCTGGACTTTATTACCGAAGACATTATCGACAGTTTCTGTGTCCTCGGATCGGCTGATGATCACATCGAAAAAATTCAGTCGTTGGAGAAAGCTGGTGTAACGCAATACAACATCTATCTCGACAATGGAAATGAAGAACAAATCATTGCTGAGTACGGCGAAAAAGTCATTCCAGCTTTTAACGGCTAGTCCAGAGCCGGCAACCGAGTTTCGGTTGCCGATTTCTATTGTCTATTCAATAGGGGAGGTGGAGATATGGCTAAAGCACTGAGAAATGTTAGCGACTCAGAGATCAAATTACTGAGTATCTTTCACAAGGTGGTGGCACGAGGCGGGTTATCAGCCGCAGAGTTAGATCTGAACATTGGTCGCTCTACGATCAGTCGTCATCTTAAAGATCTTGAAGTGCGACTGGGTGTTACCTTATGTCATCGAGGCAATTCGGGGTTTGCGTTAACACAGGAAGGTCGTGAAATTTATGAGGCATCCATAGAGCTGTTCGAAGCGTTAAACCAGTTCAAAGCTAAAGCTAATGACGTTCAGGAGAATATTAAGGGTGTCTTGAGAGTGGGGTTCTGTGACAAGGTTGTGGGCAACCCCAACAGTCGATTACCCAAGGCCATTCGGGACTTTTCCAAAGCTTACCCTGAAATTCGTATCGATCTGCATACTCAGCAGTTAAATTCCGTCGAAAATAATGTGATCGATGGTGAGTATCATTTGGGGATCGTTCCCATACATCGACATACATCGTCATTGGAATACGCTCCCTTATTTGTTGAAGATATGAGCCTTTACTGTGCAAAGGGCCACCCGCTATTTGATAAAGACACGCTGCTGATCCGTGAAGTATTACAGAGTCTTAAGTTGGCTGCTATTGATGTCAGTTCTCCCAATTTACAGGTTTTTTCTCGACTGGAGCTAAAACCGTCGGCCTCCGCTCATGATCAGGAAGGCGTTGCCTTGCTGATTCAATCCGGTGAATACCTGGGCTTTCTCCCCGATCATTATGCACATCATTTTGTAGAAGCAGGAATATTTAAGCGTTTAGTCTCTTCAGTGTATCGCTATCAGTGCCAGTTCTCTGCGGTGTATTCCAAATCCAATAAACCGGGCCGGATTGCACAGGAATTCCTGAAGTATCTGGTGAATGCACATGAAACACCCCAGTCTGAAACTCCGTCACGAAGAGGAATTCATAAAATTCAAAGCAGTGATTCACGATGGTGCGCTGAAGTTGCGTCCCAATGAAACTGCGCGTCGAACAAAGTGGATTTACTGAGAGTTTAAATATTCTTACATTAAGCTCATAAAAAAGAAGGTGATATTATGGGACTGCTGGTAAAAAACGGAAAAATTGTTAACGCGGATATGTCATTTTTTGGTGATGTATTGAGCGATCAGGGCAAGATTGTCCAGATTGGCGAAACCTTGACGGCCGCGCCTGGCGACGAAGTCATTGATGCTGAAGGTCAGTTGTTGATGCCTGGCGGCATTGATCCCCATACACACATGGAACTGCCCTTTATGGGAACAGTGGCCAGTGACGATTTTTACACCGGTACGCGCGCTGCTCTTGCCGGAGGCACAACCACCATCATTGACTTCGTGATTCCCAATCCGCAGCAAGATCTTTTAGAAGCCTATGAACTGTGGCAGCAGAAAGCGGAAAAAAGTGTTGCCGATTACAGTTTCCACGTGGCAGTAACCTGGTGGGATGAAAGCGTACGTGAAGCCATGGGTGTTTTGGCTAATGAGCACGGCGTTAACAGTTTTAAGCATTTTATGGCTTACAAAAACGCCATCATGGCGGACGATGAAGTGCTGGTTAACTCTTTTAAGCGAGCCCGCGAGCTGGGTGCCATATGTACCGTGCATGCGGAAAACGGCGAATTAGTCTTTACCTTGCAGCAGGAAATGATAGAGCAGGGTATCACCGGTCCTGAAGGTCATCCTCTATCGCGTCCACCAGAGGTGGAAGGAGAAGCGGCCAATCGTGCTATCGAAATTGCTCATTTAATGAATGTACCGATTTATCTGGTACACACTTCTTGCCAACAGGCAGTGGATGCCATTGCCCGGGCCCGGGCTAATGGTCAGCGTGTTTATGGTGAAGTCTTACCGGGGCATTTGTTGCTGGATGACTCCGTCTACCGTAACGAAGACTGGTCGTTTGCTGCGGCTCACGTGATGAGTCCGCCGTTCCGTCCAAAAGGTCACCAAGAGCATTTGTGGCACGGTTTGCAATCCGGAACATTGCAAACCACTGCAACCGATCACTGCTGCTTTTGTGACCCTCAGAAACGCAATGGTATCGATGACTTTACCAAAATTCCGAATGGCACCGGTGGTGTTGAAGATCGCATGCAGGTGATGTGGCACCATGGCGTCAACAGTGGCCGTCTGACAGAGAACGAGTTCGTGGCAGTGACGTCCACCAACACAGCCAAAATATTCAACATTTATCCACGCAAAGGTGTGATCCGAGAAGGCAGCGACGCAGACTTTGTGATCTGGAATCCGAATACTACCCGCACTATTTCTAAAAATACCCATCACCAAAAGGTGGACTTCAATATCTTTGAAGGTATGGACGTGCAGGGTTTGAATACCGTTACCGTCAGTCGGGGCGAGGTTGTCTATCGAGATGGACAGATCTTTGCCGAAGGGGGACGAGGACAGTATGTAAAAAGGCCGTTACATTCGGCCGATAGTCAGGCATTAAAACTACACAGCGCTCAGAGAAAAGTAACGCCGGTCAAAAGAGAAAACAATTATTAACGGCGACCCGTTTTTATCATCCAATCTTTGGGGAAGCACTATGAAAAACCAGCGCAGTTGTACTTTTAGAAAATCAATATTGAGTCTTGCGATATTGGCTTGTACCACCAATGCCAGTTCTGCCGTACTGGAAGAAATTGTGGTTACGGCCCAGAAGCGTGAACAGAATTCCAGCGATGTCGGCATCGCGGTTACCGCGTTTAGTGGTGAGCAGATGAAGGCACTGGGTCTGGAGGACAGTACGGACTTAATCGCCTTTACGCCAGGGGTATCGAAAGCCGGTGATATCGGTGGTCAACGTGCGATTTTTAATATTCGTGGTGTGGTACAGAACGACTATGCAGACCTTGCGGAAGCACCGGTCGCCGTGTATGTGGATGGTGGTTATCTTGCCAGTACTCAGGCACAGACGTTTGGTTTGTTTGATATCGAGCGAGTGGAAATTCTCAAAGGCCCACAAGGGACTTTGTTTGGTCGTAATGCCACAGGCGGTCTGGTAAATACGGTAACCTCTCGCCCTACCCATGAGTTTGAGGGTTATGCCGAATTCACGTATGCCAGTTTTGATCAGTACCGTTTTGAGGGTGCTTTGTCCGGTCCACTGAGCGACAGTGTTCGTGGTCGTCTATCGTTGATGGGCAATCAGATGGGTGAAATCCTAGAGAACGTGTATGTCAATGGTGCGGCTCCTGACACTCGCGAGGGTTCAGTCGGTGGTGGTGAAGACGGTTACAATGATGATACTCAGGCGATACGAGGCCAGCTGGAGTTTGATATTGGTGACGCGGGTAATCTGCTGTTAAGCGCCAACTGGGCGAAAACTGTCAAAAGTGAGGGCCCTTATCAGTTCATGAACACCACGGAAGTTAAGGATGCTGCGGGCAATGTCGTTGATGTGATCTACGCGGCCGATGATCCAATGGGTTGTGACACCATCCAGGCCGGTGGCTGTGTGGATGGGAACTTTAATGGTGACCCATATCGCCCAGTACAGGGTGGAGATTTTAATGGTAACTTCGATCCTGATGGTTCTGGGGTAAAGGTTAACAAAGACTTTGCTTTCGATGATCAAAACCTCATCAAATCGAAAGGGCTGGCCGCGACCTTCACCTACGATTTTGACGGACTGGAGTTCTTCTCCATGACCGATTACAAATCTTTCAGTCGTACAGTCGGGCTAGACTCTGATCAGACGGCTTCACCGGAATTGATCTTCCAATCTGATGGCGAGATTGACCAGTTCAGTCAGGAGTTTCGCCTGTCTGGCGCTACCCATTCCATGAAGTGGGTTACCGGGTTGTATTATTTGGGCATTGATACCGATTACTCCCAAGGTTTGGCCGGTTCACCTACGGCAGGTTATCTGGGTGGTCAGGAAAACAATACCGTGGCCGTTGTTGAAACAGATTCTTACTCTGTCTTTGGGCAAATGGATTACAGCCTGACTGACACACTGGTATTGGTGGCAGGTGCCCGTTTTATTCAGGAAGACAAGTTCATGAAAGGACGCCTCTATCTGAATGATAACCTTGATGATCGCGAAATTGAAATTGATCCAAGTACCGGCTCTCTTGAGAACTATGACGAAGACAACAACCAGAACCTGTGGTCAGCCAAACTCCAGCTGGAGTATATGCCTACGGATGATAGTTTGTATTACGTCGGTATTAATCGCGGCGTCAAGGCAGGAAACTTTAACGCACCCTTGAGCGGTGGTTTCAGTAAATATGATCCAGAAGAGTTAACCGCCTATGAAGCGGGTTCAAAACTCACCTTCATGGATGGCGTTGCACGATTGAACACCAGCATATTCTACTACGACTATAGCGATTACCAGTCGTTCTCTTGGGTTAACAACTCCGGGGTCGTTTTCAATGAAAAAGCCAGCTTCGTCGGTGCAGAGATGGAACTTTTTCTGATGCCAACGGATTCGCTGGATGTCATGTTTGGTGCCTCTTACACGGACGCAACAGTTGAAGACCTTGAAGTGGCCTCTGGCTATTTTGAGGACACCACTCCACCCTATACTCCCAAATGGCAGGCTTCTGGCTTGGTACGTTACTCCTGGGATCTATCCAGTGGCAGTCTGGCAGCTCAGTTAAGCGGCTCTTATCAGTCAAAAAGCTACCATAACGCCCGGAACTTTACGGCACATGAGATTGAGAGCCACTTTACCGCCGATGCACGCTTAACCTGGCAGGACGATAGCGGTAAGTGGAATGTCATTGGTTATGTTGACAACCTGACAGACTCTGACCATGAAGTCATTGGTTTTGATGTGACAGGTTTTTATGGAAACAGCCAGATCTCTTACGCCAAGCCTCGCACTTATGGAGTAACTGTGCGTCGTGACTTTTAACTATGATTTTAACTGTGATTCTTAACGGTATGATTATTAATTACGTGATTTGTAATTAAGTAATCACATCCCTATTTTAGTAAGCAGTCGCTTATGGCCCGCTCGATATTGTATCCAGCGGGTTTTTTTATAAATGTTACTTTTGAAAGAATAATTGCAGTCGGAAATTTGTGAGTTGGTTTGGTGCGGATCGTTATTATTTCTTATATTTGGGTGCATTATGGTGCAAAAAATAACATAAGAAATTATTTTTCAATAATCACAAAAACATTCTTGACGCTATTTTTTTCAGCTTATATCTTGACCGTGCGGACAGGAAATAAACCTATACAGATTGGCGATAGTGAGAGTTAGACATGTCTGAACTACGAATCAAAAAAGATCGACTTTGGGATAGCTTGATGGAAATGGCCAAGATTGGGAAAACCGATAAAGGCGGTTGCAATCGTTTGGCATTAACACCATTGGATAAACAAGCCAGGGATTTGTTTTGCCAGTGGTGTGAGTCTGTTGGCTGCACGATCAGTGTCGATAAATTTGGCAACATCTTTGCCCGTCGTGAAGGTACTGACTCCAGCCTGGGTGCTGTCTGTACAGGCAGTCATCTTGACACACAGCCGACCGGCGGAAAGTTCGATGGTGTGTTTGGTGTGCTGTCGGGTGTAGAAGTCTTGCGGACCTTACATGAGAACAATGTTGTTACGCAGGCCCCGCTTGAAGTGTCTGTATGGACCAATGAAGAGGGATCGCGTTTTCAGCCAGCAATGCAAGGTTCTGGTGTGTATGTCGGTCGTTTTGATCTTGAGAAAGAATGGGAAAAAACCGATGTCGATGGTAAGCGCTTAAAAGACGAGCTGGAAAAGATTGGCTATTTGGGTGACGAGGAAGTGGGCAGTCGTCATATGCAGGCCTTTTTTGAAGCTCACATCGAGCAGGGGCCGATTCTGGAAGACGAAGAAAAAGAAATCGGGGTGGTTCGACTGGGTCAGGGGATTCGCTGGTACAACGTAACGGTCACTGGTCGTGAATCTCACGCGGGATCGACGCCTATGCATCTGCGGGCTGATGCGCTGGCCGCTTCGGCTAATATCATCGCCGAAGTCGAAAAAATCGCTCACCGTCACAAACCCAATGGTTTAGGAACCACTGGTTTTTTGCAGGTCTACCCGAATTCAAGAAACACCATCCCTGGCAGCGTTACCTTCAGCGTGGACTTGCGCAATCCTAATCCCGATGTATTGGCACAAATGGATCGTGATTTGAATGAGTTTTGTCAATCCATAGCGGATGAGCGTGAGCTGGCTGTTGAGGTAGATCATTTCTGGTATTTCGCACCGGTTGAGTTCAGTGCGTCGGATAATGTCGAAATCGCAGCCAAGAAGCTTGGTTACAGTCATATGGATATTTTTGCGGGTGCTGGGCACGATGCTTGCTATATGGCGGATATTGTTCCCTCAGGGATGGTTTTCACACCCTGTGAGAATGGTATCAGTCACAACGAAATTGAGTTTACAACACCTGAGCAATGCGAAGCAGGCTGTAACGTGTTGATGCATGCAATGCTGGAAGTGGCCGGAGTCGTCGGGTAGAACCGTCGTCGATTGAACTAAGGGCTAAATTGTTAATTCATCTAGGTACGCGTTATGAGTCAGTCAAACGAATTTGAAACTCTCCCACAGAATGTCCAGCGGGATTCATCGTTATGGAACAATGATTTGGAACCCGCCAACCAATCCCAGCGTACTTGGGGTTGGTTGCATATCTTTTCTCTCTGGGTGGGCATGGTCATTTCAGTTCCGGCGTATTTGCTGGCTTCCGGTTTGATGCAGGAAGGGATGTCTCCGCTGCAAGCCATTGGTACCGTCTTGTTGGGTAATCTGGTGGTATTGGTGCCGATGATTTTAATCGGTCATGCGGGGGCTAAATACGGCATTCCCTTCCCGGTGTTATTGCGTTCGTCGTTTGGCACCCTCGGTGCGCGTTTACCCGGCGTGTTGCGCAGTTTGGTGGCCTGTGGCTGGTTTGGTATTCAGACCTGGGTAGGTGGCTTTGCTATCTATCAAATCCTGAATGGTGTGTTCGGTGGCACGTTTGTGGGTCAACCTTTACCGTTTGTTGATATCGATGTTGCTCAACTCCTTTGTTTTCTGGCTTTTTGGGGCTTGCAAGTCTTTTTCATCGCCAAGGGTATGGAGTCGATCAAGTGGCTAGAAACTCTGGCTGCGCCACTGTTATTGTTTATCGGCGTGGCCCTGTTCTGGTGGGCATACACCAACACCGATGGTCTGAGCGGTACTTTCAGCCAGCCTTCAGCCTTTGTGGAAGGCGGCGAGAGAGAAGGCGAGTTTTGGCGTGTGTTCTGGCCGGGGCTGACCGCGATGGTAGGCTTTTGGGCAACGCTGTCATTAAATATTCCCGATTTTACCCGCTTCGCTAAAAGCCAAAAAGATCAAATCATTGGCCAGGCTGCCGGTTTGCCTTTGCCTATGGCGATGCTGGGGTTTGTCAGTGTGTCGGTTACCTCCGCAACTCTGGTGATATACGGACAGCAAATCTGGGATCCTGTCGACATCGCCGGACGCATGGGGGGAGTTACCGCATTGGTCGGACTTTTCCTGCTGATCATCGCCACTATGACGACCAATTTGGCAGCCAATGTCGTAGCGCCAGCCAACGGCTTTTCCAATCTGGCTCCCAAGTGGATTTCATTCAGAATGGGTGGCTTTATCACAGCGGGACTGGGGATTGCCATTATGCCCTGGAAGCTGATGGAATCAGCCGGTTCTTACTTGTTTGTTTGGCTGGTCGGTTATTCTTCCTTGTTAGGACCCATTGCTGGCATTTTGATCGCTGACTACTTTGTGGTGCGCCGCTGTCAGTTAACACTATCCAGTCTCTATCAGCGAGGCGGGGATTACGAGTACAGTAACGGCTGGAA
>NZ_CBFIHX010000087.1:0-15859 GCF_965662505.1 Pseudomaricurvus sp.
TAGCTCACAAAACACCGAATGGGTACCTGGAATGGTATCTGATGACTAAGTCAGCGATTTTTGAGTCCTGCCCTAGCAAGCAACCCCCGCGCTTTCAACGCATTAATTAAAGCCGCCGTCTCACTTCCTACAACCATTCTCTGTTTAAGGTATTTCATGCACCCCAAAAATCGTAAATCACCTATCAGGGAGACCTTGCTAGATCGTTTTGAAATAAATAGATTTGACGCCAATTGGTACGAAAAAGGACAACATAGGGTAAACCTTTATTTTTATTTAACCCCCAATATACTGCTTTAGGGGAGCGCGACCGAACCCAAGTGATATAAAGACACGAAACTATTGCCGGCAAAAGCTGGCTGATGCTGTATTTACTTGGACAGGTTCAAGCTCAGGAAAGAGTTCAGGAAAACGATGAATGGGTAATACTCAAAAGCCTGCTTGTGCCAACCGGGAGCAAGACTTCCATTGCGCGAATGAAGGGGCTCTGGCAAAAGCTGGAACTTCAGAACCCACATCAGAACGACTGATCATAACTGCTCGTGTCGACTCATGACACGAGGCGTTAGGCCACTAGGTCAGCTATCCGCTAAAAGGCCGCCTGCTTGATAAGCTCAACGGAAAGGTCAACGGCGGTTTCCACGCTATCAATCGCAATCCGCTCATCTGTACCGTGCACCTTACCAACATCCTCCATGGGCAAGGTGTACGGATGAAAGCGATAAATATTCTTGGTTAACCCGACGTAATGAGCCGTGTCCGTGGTGGCTGTCAGCATACTCGGTGTCACAACGGCAGATGGCAACACTTTCTGGATAGCCGACGCAACACGCTGAAAACCCACCCCATCCGCATCCGACACCGGTGGCCCAGGGATCCAGTGACCTGAAGTCACTGTTATCGCCGGGTCGTCAATAATGTCTTTTACATCCTCGATCAAGGCTTCCGGAGAGACGCCTGGCAATAGCCGAAAGTTCACTTTCGCTTCGGCCTTCTGACTGATCACGTTTTCTTTAATGCCTGCATTAAACATCGTAACGGCGGTTGTGGATCGCACCAATGCATTACTGACTCTGTCTCGACTCATTGTCCAGGTCAACAACGGTGAACTCAGCCACTGATTGCGCATTAAAAAGCCCTGAACACCGCCAACATGCTCACCCAGGGTTGCCAACATATCCGTCACTGGAGGTGCAAGATTGGGATCAAAGGGATTTTCATGCAGCACGGTCACCGCCTTTGCCAATCGCACAATGGCATTGTCATCAACCGGTGTCGACGAATGGCCGCCCTCCCCTTTAGCGCTCAGCGTCAAGGTGACGTAGGTTTTCTCCGCCAACCCAACCATTGCTACCGGCAACTCAGGCACAAAAGGGTTATCGCTCAATACCACGCCACCTTCGCCAACCATGAACTCCAGTGAGCCGTAACGGTCTTTCAAATAACGAGCAATATTGGTCGCGCCCTGCTCCCCGCCAATTTCCTCATCATGAGCAAATGAGAACACCAGTGTGCGTTCTGGTTGAAAGCCTGACTTCAGCAGTTCAGCAATTGCCTCCAGCGTGGTTATCACTGTGACCTTATCGTCCAGTGCACCTCGCCCCCACAAGTAGCCCTCATCAATAATTCCGGCAAAGGGAGGATGGCTCCATTCAGACTCGGTACCTCGTTCAATCGGCACCACATCATAGTGCGCATCAAACAACACAGGCTTGAGAGAGGAGTCCCGTCCTTTCCAAGTCAGCAACACACTGTGCTCGGCAATAGACTTCACCTGTAATTGAGAGAACACTTCCGGGTAAGTGTTCTGCATAAACTGCCGAAAATCCCGAAAAGCCTGCGAGTCAATTTGAGTCTGATCCTGAAAGCTCACGGTCGGGATTCTTATTGCCTGAGCAAGATGCTCTACCGCTTCCGGCGGCTCTTCAGTCTGGGCCACAGAGAACGGCATCCAGCACAAAGCCCCCACCAACAAAATACGCTTAATCACCATAATTGCCTGCTCATCTACGTTTTACTCGCAGCAGTATGCCATTAACAGCATCCCAACCGCGACCGTCACTGCTAAACTGATGGCCATAAAAAAAGGCCCCTTTTCAGGAGCCTTTTGATTGACGACCTATTGACCGGCCAGTCAGAGATTAAGGTGTAGCATCTGCAGTCATCTGAGATTGTATGTAATTTTGCAGACCGATCTTGTCAATCAATCCCAGGTGTTGCTCCAGCCAATAAATATGATCCATTTCGGTATCATCCAAAAGCTTTCCGAGCATTTCACGGCTGACGTAATCTTTTTCCTCTTCACACACAGCAATAATTTTTCTGAGACTGGCGGCCACTTCCAACTCTGCAGCCAAATCATTTTCCAGCATTGCCTTAACGTTATCGCCAACGTGGATCGCCTTGCGGGATGCCGTATCAGGAGTTCCCTCCAAAAACAAAATCCGCTCAATCAAATGCTTGGAGTGATCCAGTTCTTCTTCATATTCATGTGAGAGCTTTTGATGCAGCTTATGGATACCCCAATCTTCATAAAGCTTGGAGTGCGCCAGATACTGATCCATGGAGGTGAGTTCCAGCGTTAATTGCTGATTCAAAAGATCGACAACTTTCTTCGAGCCTTGCATGTTATTCCTCCAACATGGATTGTAAATAATTCTCAACACCGGTGTTCTTGATCAAAAACTGTTGAGTTTCAATCCAGTCCACATGATCTTCTTCGTACTCGAGGATACTTTCGAGTAATTCACGGCTAACGTAATCTTGTTCTTTTTCACACAACTCAATGCTTTCTCGCAAGAGAGCAATTTGATCCATTTGAAAATCCAGATCGCATTGCAGCATTTCAGCGGCATGCTCACCGATGCGAATCTTCCCAAGATCCTGCAAGTTTGGCAGACCTTCTAAAAACAGGATTCGCTCAATCAAGTCGTCTGCCTGCTTCATATCCTTGATGGATTTTTTGTAATCTTTTTCGTTGAGCTCTTCCAATCCCCAATTGCGAAACATTCGCGCATGCAAAAAATATTGATTGATGGAAGTCAGCTCGTGAAACAGCACCTTGTTCAGCGCTTTGATTACGTCACTGTTGCCTTTCATGTTACAGCCTTAGTCGTCGTAGAAGATAAAATCGATGAGGCATCACTAATTTAAAATCAGGTACCTATTAATGACTACAGGATAACGCAACCACACACGGGTAAAAAGCTTATTTTAAAATTATTTGAAGATTTTCCTTGCCAAGACTCAAAAAATATAATAACGATATTGAGATCGATTTTTGTTTAAAATTGGCACTGACTCTTATTCGTTAGTACACCCACACTTGAACCATAAAAAAAGGCCGGAAGCGTCAACTTCCGGCCTTTTTGTCAGTAAAAAGAATGATTCCTTTTACGGCTTCAACTCTGAGTCTGTTTACTTTTCTTTCGTTTCAGGTGGAAATTCTTGCAGCACTTTGGTGACAACATTATTAATGGCGTTGCGTTTTTCTTCCACGGTCTGATCTTTTTTCAATCGACCCACAGCCGTTCCACGCCAGACCAGTTTGTCGCTATCGCTAATCACATCCAGCACGAAAGTACCCTCTTCGTAATGAACGGTTCTCACTTCAGGCGCTGAGGTATAAGCCATGCTGTATCCATAGCGGTAATAACCTGTACCGTAGCCCATGGAAAAACCAGGTGCCATCCCGCTATAAGTATTGTATGAGTTCACATCGGTTTTAGCCTGAGTTGTAATGCTGTAGTTCACGGTAAAATCCACATCGCCGGTTTGAACTAACTGAAAGCCTTTGGCAGCCAGATTTTCATCCACCGCCTGATGAATTCTACCTTTAAGAATATCATTGCCCTGATAGCTATCCTTATCCTGGCTGATGTCACGCCAGCGATAAGTCTTATACTCAGAGAAATTGACGCCTTCTTTATAATCGTGATCGACACTGACGCCGCTGGTGGAACAACCGTATAACAATACTGATGCCAGAATCACTCCGAATCCTGTTAGCAGTGACTTTCTCATTAATGCTCTCCTCGAATAAATAGACAGTTCAACTATAGCGGATAAATTGAATACTGCAGGAATTATGCGACAGGCCGCCGGGCAATTCGGATTAATCGACCGCTCAACAGAACCGCTGTGAGCGACAACCCCACCACCAGAGCAATCCAAAACCCTTCCGCCAATAGCGGGCTGCCCCACCAATCGGTTCGCGCCAGGCTGATACCCAACGGAATCGCCACACCCCAATAGGACAACAGAATCATTGCCAGAGGCTTGCGGGTATCCTGATAGGCGCGCAATGAGGCATTGGCCGCAATCTGGATCTGATCCGGAAATTGGTAAATAGCCATCCAGACAAACAAACCTGCAGCCGCTGCCTGTAACTCAATATCGGTGGTGTACCAACTCACGATGGTATGACGCCCGGTTAAAATCAGGGTCATCGTTGTCAGAGCCAGCATACCTGACGATAAGACACCGGTGCGCACCACAAAGTTCGCCAGATCCTGCTGATTGCGTCCGAGAAAATAGCCCACTCTGATGGTAATCGCCTGAGAGAGACTCAGCGGCAACATGAAAATCAGATGCGAGACGCTCAACGCAATCTGGTGACTGGCTACCACTACCGCCCCTAAAGGCGCCAACAGCAAAGCGATGGCCGAAAAAATAGACACTTCGGCAAACACCGCCAGAGCAATAGGAAAACCCAGACGAGCTACCTGGCGAATCTTTACCCAATTTGGCCACTGGCCCCTGGCAAACAACTTGATGCCCTCATAGCGATCGGCGCGCGAGATAAACCAGTACAGCACCAATACCTGAGACCACATGCTGACCGTTGTCGCCCAACCGCAACCTGCGCCCCCCAATTCCGGCAAACCCCAGCGGCCGTAGATCAAACCGTAATTTAGGGGGATGTTCACCAAAAAGGCCACAAAACTGCTGATCATAAACGGCTTGGTGCGGCCCATACCCTCGGTAAATGAACGCAGACTGCTGAAAATAGCGGCCCCGGGCAATCCGAAAGCAACAGCGATCAGATACTCTTTTGTGATTCCAGCAAAGGCCGGATCCACAGCCAACCAGCCAAGTACAAAATCAATATTGCACAATAGAACAATACAGGGAGCTGCGACCGCAAGGGACAACCAGATACTCTGCTGCACCGTCGTAACGATCGATTCATGATCACCCGCCCCATAAAAACGTGCCACCATCGACGTCGTGGCGATCAACAATCCGGAAATCAACAGAAACACCGGCAGCCACAAGCCACTGCCGATAGCCACCGCTGCCAGGTCATTAGCGCCATATCGCCCTGCCATAAGCGTATCCACAGCACCGAGCCCCGTAGACAGTAGCTGTGCCGCCAACAGCGGACTGGCCAGCCGCCACAAATGCTTAAATTCAGCAAAAAAAGAGGGTTTCACAAGACTCCTGACAACTCGTGCGACGCCAACACATCAGCATTAACGCAATCAATGAAAGAGGGGCATTCTAACGATTTAGCCGCTGTGGCACAGTAAAAGATCTCCGGGAACGGTATACTGAGCACCCTGATGAACACTCAGAGATGACACCCCCAATGACCGGCATGACACCAGCCAGTGAAGCACTGGCTCAGATTTTAAACGCGACACAGCCACTCACAGACACCGAACTCTGTCCCTTGATACAAGCACACGGCCGAATTTTGGCCACTGCGCAACAGAGTCCGCTTGATGTCCCTCCTGCCGACAACAGTGCGATGGACGGCTACGCGATACGTCACGCCGACCTCAAGACAACTGGAACAGATCAGCAGCCGTTCACCGTGAGCCAGCGCATACCGGCCGGACAGGTAGCCACCCCGCTGGAACCAGGAACTGCTGCACGAATTTTCACCGGCGCTGAAATTCCGCCCGGTGCCGATACGGTGGTCATGCAGGAACACTGCCGACTGGAAAACGACACCGTGTATGTCCCCATTGATGTCGCTCAGGGCAACAACATCCGCCCACAGGGGCAGGATATTCGTCAGGGCGCCGAAGTGGCTGCTGCCGGCCAGAAGCTCACACCACAAACACTGGGGTTGCTGGCTTCCATAGGCATTGAACAGATACCGGTGTTGCGCCGTTTGAAAGTAGCCATTCTCTCCACGGGTGACGAATTGGTTGAGCCCGGCCAGCCTCTGGAGCCTGGACAGATCTACAACTCCAACCGCTACCTACTGGCGGGACTGCTGGACAAGATGGGCATCACCTGTGTGGATCTGGGGCGCGTAGAAGACACGCCGGAAGCCACTCTGCAAGCACTCAGCCGCGCCACACTGGAAGCTGATGTTATCCTCAGCACAGGGGGAGTTTCTGTCGGTGAAGAAGACCACGTCAAACACGCCGTCGAAAAACTGGGCGAGCTGAATTTGTGGAAAATGGCGATCAAGCCCGGCAAGCCTCTGGCGTTTGGTCGTGTGGGAGACACCCCGTTTTTTGGACTGCCCGGCAATCCGGTATCCACTTTCATTACCTTCTTATTGTTTGCACGCCCTTACCTGCAAAAAATGCAGGGCGTGACCCCGCTGCTACCGCAGGGCAGCCTGATGCCATCCAGCTTTAAACGCCCCCGCAAGAGCATCCGCGAAGAGTTTGTTCGCGTGAAGGTCACTGATGACGGAGAAATGGAAACACACCCCAACCACAGCTCTGGCGTACTGTCGTCCACCCGTTGGTCGAATGCGATGGCCGTGGTGCCTATCGATAGCGCCATTGCGGAAGGTGATTTGGTGCGGGTGATTCGGTACGATCAGCTGTTTTAGATCGGCCAGGCACAGACATATACATCAATCAGATACAGGAGCTTTTTTATGGACAAGCAAACTCAAACCGAATTGGAAGCTGCGGCTTTTCGCCGCCTGCTGCAACATCTCGACAGCCGCAAAGATGTGCAAAACATTGAACTGATGAACCTGGCGGGTTTTTGCCGGAATTGCCTGAGCAAATGGTACATGGCCGCCGCCGAAGACAAAGGGGTCGAAATGGATTACGACCAGGCGCGCGAAGCCGTCTACGGCATGCCTTACAGCGAATGGAAAGACAAATACCAACAGCCCGCCACCCCGGAACAACTGGCTGCCTTTGAAAAGAAACAGTGAGCGGAAAAGAAACAGTAATTTGAAAAACCATGAAAAGAAGCAGTCATAACACGGGATGCATATGACGACAGTGCGCATTGAGCAATTAACGATTTACCCGGTGAAATCCCTGCGTGGCATTCAAGTCGATCATTGGCCGGTCACAGCAGAAGGCCTACGCTACGATCGTCACTGGATGCTGGTGATGCCGAACGGACGTTTTATCACCCAGCGCCAGCTGCCCAGAATGTCGCTGATCAACACCGCTCTGGACGGCGACGATCTGGTGCTCAGTGCCGATAGTCATCTCAACATTCAAAACAACGGGGAAGTCAGACTGCCGCTGCGCTCGGATCCAAAGAGCGAAGCATTCACCGCAAAAATTTGGCGCGACGACTGCGAAGTGGTTGAAACCGCAGCGGAGGCTTCCGACTGGCTGAACCAGGTGTTGCAGCCGCCTCAACCACTGCGGCTGGTGGCCATGGCCAACCAACATCAACGGGTACAATCACAACCGGAACGCTTTGGGGCAGAGACTCACACCCGTTTTGCCGATGCAGCTCCTTTTCTGATCGCCAACACCGCGTCTCTGGATGCGCTTAATGTGGCGCTGACAGAAAAATCTCTGCCAATTGTCGATATGCGCCGCTTCCGACCTAACCTGGTAATTTCCGGTATAGAAGCGTTTGCTGAACATTCACTGTCAAACTTACAACGGCAAGATGGCCTGACTCTGCAACTGCGCGATCACTGTGAACGCTGCATTATGACCACCATCGATCCGGATACCGGGGAAAAATCTGCGGATATGGAGCCCTACCACACGTTGGCGGCCCTCAACCCCATGCCTGACAACCCCAAAGCCGCAGCCTTTGCCGTCAATGCGACAACAACTTTGCCTGATCACCCGAACCACCAAACCATGTTAAGTCTCGGCGATACCTTTATACGGTAAAAAATACCCCGCAGCGGCAATAAGCCGACATATGTTTACCAAATATGAACACGCTGTTGCGGCGGCAAATACAAAGCGTCACCCTTGTTCACAGAAAACGCATCGTACCAGGCGTCAACATTGCGCAAGACGCCGTTCACACGATACTGATTCGGGCTGTGAGGATTGGTCAGCACCAGCTTTCTCATCAAACCTTCCGTCTGTTTCGATCGCCACATCTGAGCCCAGGACATAAAGAAGCGTTGATCACCGCTGTAACCATCGATCACGGGTGCGCGCCCATCAAACTTCTCCTTCACAAATCTGCGGTAGGCCTCGTACGCCACCGAGACACCACCGAGATCGCCAATGTTTTCTCCCAGCGTGAGCTGCCCATTCACATGCAAGCCTTCCAGAGGCTCGTAACCGTTGTACTGTTTCACCAGCTCTGCCGTTCGCTGTTCAAACTGCTCACGAGAGGTTGGGGTCCACCAGTCTCGCAGACGGCCTGAACCGTCCGACAAACTGCCCTGATCATCAAAACCATGGCCCATTTCGTGCCCAATAACCGCACCGATTGCAGCAAAATTGACGGCGGGATCAGCATTCGCATCGAAGAACGGCGGTTGAAAAATGGCAGCCGGGAAAACGATCTCATTTCTCGAAGAGGCATAGTAGGCGTTGATATCCTGGGGGTTCATACCCCACTCCCAGGTTCGGCGTGGTTCATGCAGTTTGGCCAGATCATCCGCCCAGCTCCATTTCTGAATGCGCTGGATATTGCCGATTAAATCGGTGGGCCGGATAACGATGCTGCTAAAATCTCGCCACTTGTCGGGGTAACCAATTTTAGCCACGAAAGCATCCAGTTTTTGAAAGGCTTCCGCCTGTGTGGCTTTATCCATCCAGGGAGACTGATTGATGCGCTGACGAAAGGCCTCCCGAATGTAGCCAATGTACTGTTTCAAAATGGCCTTGTCCGAATCCGGAAAATACCGCTCTGCATAGATCCGTCCAACCAACTCACCCAGAGAATTATTGACAAACTTTTGCGCTCTTTGCTCTCTGGTGCGCTGCTCTGCAATACCATTCAAACGCGTCGAGTAGAACGCGAACTGCGCTTCGGCGTATTCCTCGGGCAGCAGTGACGCATGATTATCGATATAGTGAAACAACAAGTAGGATTTCAGCGCATCGACCGGGGTCTCCGCAATTAACCGGGCGGTTTCCTGGATGGCGGTATTGGTACTCACAATCAGACGCTGCTCCTTGCCCAACTGCATCTCATCCATAAAGGCTGTCCAGTCAAACCCGGGAGCATAGTCTGTCAGCTCGGTCATACTCATGGGCTGATAGTTTCTAATCCTGTCGCGCACCTCTTCAGCCGGCCAGTGTACTTTGGCCAGTTGCGTCTCAAATTCCACAATCTCGGCTGCGCGCTGATCAACCCAATCAAGACCTGCACGAGTAAAGGTGGCTTTAATGTAGTCGGTATAGTCCGCACGAATATCAGCGTACAACTTGCTGCCATCGAGATAGTAGGCTCTGTCTGGCAGACCGAGCCCACCTTGCCAGATTCTCAGGGCGTATTGCTCCGGATTCTTCTCATCCAGTTGGACGCCCACACCAATTGCGGATTGCTGCATTGGCTTTGCCATCCAGCGAGCAATCTCACTGTGACGGGTAATTTTGAGCATTTTTCGGAGATCGCCCCGAATCGGGGTCAAACCCAGCTTCTCTATGCGCTCTTTATCCATGTAGCTCTGGTACAAGGCTTGTATTTGCTCGCCCCCGACCTCGGCCTTATCCACGTGAGTGATGATCGCCTCAATCTGCTCTTCGCTGCGCAAATAGACATCCACAAACGAATCGATTCTGGGAAATCCCTGCGGAATCTCTACCGTGTCTAGCCAGCCTTGATTCACATAACGGTAGAAGTCATCTCCTGGAGACACTGAGGAAGAAAGATTCTGAGTCTCAACCCCCCACTCACCCAGCATTGGTTTATCGGCTTTATCCGCAGCATCCTCCGTCGCCATCCCCGCCACGGGAATTCCCATAACACCTGCCAAGACGATACAAACAGGCCATTTCCCCAGGGACCATAGACTTCCAGACCGCGGCTCTTTCTTCATTATCCTTACTACTCCTAATTTCGTGATATCCATGTGACACTGATCTTGATGCCCTTGTGGCACTGTTCGTGATGCCCAGGTAATACGGAAAGCCTACCAGCAATTCTGCCGCTGCGGTGCGACCAGATAACACAATGAGTGCCCAGTGCGATATTGAGCACGTTACCAGTATAGACATAAGATCCCACACCGCCCCATAGCACCCCAGGCTCTGAACCGGTAAAATGGCCGCCCTGATGTCCAATTGATATTGTCTTTATGATCCCCAGTATTCGTGAAACGTCCCCGGTCCAGGCCCAGTATCTGGCCTTTATCGAAGCTCTGAAAGCCTGTGGCTTCGAGGGAGACCTAAACCCTGATTACGCCAACCGCACGGTGCTGGCGACCGACAACTCTATCTATCAGGTGCTGCCGCAGGGGGTGATTTACCCCAAAAATGCCACCGATCTGGTTCGAGTCGCGGAGCTGAGCAACCTGAAGCAATTTCGCGATATCGTACTCAGCCCCCGAGGCGGCGGCACGGGTACCAACGGGCAATCTCTGACCGACGGCCTGATCGTTGACATCTCAAAGCACATGAACCGAATTCTTGAAATTAACGCCAAGGAGCGTTGGGTCAAGGTTCAGACTGGTGTCGTCAAGGATCAGCTGAATGCGGCGCTTAAACCCTACGGCCTGTTTTTCGCTCCTGAGCTGTCCACCAGTAACCGCGCCACCATCGGCGGCATGATCAATACCGACGCCTCTGGCCAGGGCTCCTGTCTGTACGGCAAAACCCGTGACCACGTGCTGGCTCTGACCACCGTATTTATGGACGGCAGCGAGTGTACGTCGCACCCGCTCGACAAACAGGATTTCGACGCCATCAGTCAGCGTCAGGACCGAGTCGGCGAGCTGCACCGAGTCGTCAATGACATCCAAAAAGAACACCACGCCGAGATTGAAGCCAAATTCCCCAAGCTCAACCGCTGCCTGACCGGCTACGATCTGGCTCACATCCGCACCGAGGACGGACAGTTCGACCTCAACAGCGTACTCTGTGGCAGTGAAGGCACACTGGGCTTTATCACCGAAGCAAAGCTCAACGTTCTGCCCATCCCCAAGTGTTCGGCGCTGATTAACGTTAAGTACGAAAACTTTAACGCCGCTCTGCGCGATGCTACCGAGCTGATGAAGGCTGGCCCCACCTCCATTGAGACCGTCGATTCCAAGGTGCTCAATCTGGCGATGGGCGATATTGTCTGGAACACGGTGGAAGAGTTTTTCCCTCCCACCGCCGGCAAAACCATTCAGGGTATCAATCTGGTGGAATACACCGCCGACGATGAAGAGACCCTGAAAGCCAATATCAAAGTTCTGACCGATCAGCTGGACGCACGCGCCGGCGATGACACCTCGCCCAGCATCGGTTACTCCGTGGCCTGGGGATCAGCAGCGGTGTCGAAAATCTGGACAATGCGCAAGAAATCCGTTGGCTTACTGGGCAACGCCAAGGGCGAAGCTCGCCCCATTCCGTTTGTGGAAGATACCGCCGTTCCGCCAGAAAACCTGGCCGACTTTATTATGGAATTCCGCGAGGTTCTGGACAGCTATAATTTAGCCTACGGCATGTTTGGTCATGTCGACGCGGGGGTATTACATGTGCGCCCCGCCATCGACATGAAAGATCCAGAGCAGGAAAAAATGGTACGCGTCATCTCTGACAAGGTGGCGGCACTGACTCAAAAGTACAACGGACTGTTGTGGGGCGAACACGGCAAAGGGGTACGCTCGGAATACGCCCCGGCCTTCTTTGGTGAACTGTATCCTCAGTTGCAGCGAATCAAAGCCACCTGTGATCCCCGCAATCAGCTAAACCCCGGCAAAATTGCCACACCCCATGAACACATCAAACTGGCCGCAATCGACGGTGTCGTCACCCGTGGCCAGGAAGATCGCAAGATTCCGGTACAAGTCTGGGAAGGCTACAGCGAAGGCATGCACTGTAACGGCAACGGGGCTTGTTTCAACTGGGATCCCAAGGACGCCATGTGCCCCTCCTGGAAAGGAACCCGTGAGCGGATCCACTCGCCGAAAGGCCGTTCATCACTGGTGCGCGAATGGCTCAAACAGCTGAGCGAAAGAGGCATCGATCCGATTCAGGAAAGTGCCAATGCCAAGCAGCAATCTTTCTGGAAAAGCCTCTACGGCCGCACCAAAAACACTCTGGCCAAACGCCGTGGTGAATACGACTTCTCCAACGAAGTGATGGAATCCATGGCTGGCTGCCTGGCCTGTAAATCCTGCGTGGGACAATGCCCGATCAAAGTGGATGTTCCCTCTTTCCGCAGCAAGTTTATGGAGCTGTACTACAGCCGTTACCTGCGCCCGCTGAAAGATTATTTTATCGGCGGTCTGGAATATATGATTCCCACACTGGCACGAGTACCGTGGCTGTACAACGGCCTGATGAAGCCCGCCATCTTCCAAAAAGTCACCGCACGTCTGGCAGGCATGGTGGACAGCCCACTACTGACCGGCGTTAATCTGGACACCCAATTGCAGCAACTGGGTCTGCGTTACGCTGTGGCTGAAAACATTCGCGAGCTAAGCGACGAAGACAAGCAGCGCTCCGTGATTGTGGTGCAGGATGCCTTTACCAGCTACTTTGAAACTCAGGTGGTGATCGACGCCCTCAAACTTCTGAAGTCACTGGGCTTTAACCCTCTGCTGGCGCCGTACAAAGCCAACGGCAAACCACTGCATGTGCACGGCTTTTTGAAGGCGTTTGAAAATACCGCAAATAACACCGCGGAATTTTTAAACACGCTCAGTAACACCGGCATTCCGCTGATTGGCATTGAGCCATCCATGACGCTGGCGTATCGCAGTGAATACCAGAAAGTGATGGGGGATAACGCTCCGAACGTCCAACTGCTTCAGGAATGGCTAGCCACCAAAACTGACAGTCTGGCAGAGCACAAAGACAACTTTGCGGAGGGTGATTTTAAACTTCTGGCTCACTGCACCGAAAAAACCAATGCCGCTGCTTCCATGAAAGACTGGGGCGCGATTTTTACCGCTCTCGGTCAGGAACTCAGCATGGTGGATGTGGGTTGCTGTGGTATGGCAGGCACCTACGGACACGAAGCGCAAAACGTGGCAACGTCCAAACGTATCTATGAGCTGTCCTGGTCACAAACCGTCAACGCCGATGAAAATCAGGGCAAACTGATGGCCACTGGCTACTCCTGTCGCAGCCAGACCAAGCGTATAGACGACTTACAGCTGCCTCATCCTTTTCAGGTGCTGCTGGGACAATTGTCGGCAGAGTAGCGATTCGGAGGGAGTGTTTTCGTCTTCCTGTTCATCACCCGCCCCTTTTAGACCTTAACAGGGGCAAGGGCTTCAGATCCTAAAAAGGGCAAGGGCTGTGCAATTGGAGGCGCTTGCCAGTGACCGGATGATCAAACGCCAAATCGCTGGCGTGCAGCAGCAAGCGCGGCGATTGCTGCTGTGATCCGGACGCAGAGTAAAGGTCACACCCCAGTATCGGGTGCCCCAATTCACGGCTGTGTATACGCAACTGATGTGTTCTCCCCGTCAGGGGTTCAAACGCCACTCGACTGTTATCCCCTTCATATTGCAATAACTCATAGCGGCTTTGCGCGGGCTTGCCGCTTAACGAGCAGATCTTTTGATAGGGGAAATTGCTCTTATCCTTGGCGATCGGAAAATCGATAACTCCCTGCTGACAAGGGACGCGCCCCTGCAAAATGGCAATATAGGTTTTAGCCACTGTGCGCGCTTTAAACTGCGCACAAAGATCCGCATTCGCCTGTTTATTCAAGGCCAGTAATAACAAGCCGGAGGTCCCAAAATCCAAACGGTGCACCATCAGTGCTGCGGGATGAGACTGCACCATGCGATAGTGCACAGAATCTTTGTTGGCGGGGTTTTTCCCCGACAAGCTCAGCAACCCACTGGGCTTGTTAATGACCAACAGCTGTTCATCCTCATAGAGAATTTCAATCTGTTCATGACAGGGAGGCGCGATAAAATCATCGCCAGAATTTTTTATGTGGATTGTCACTGAGGCTCATCCAGTTTTATAAGGTATCCAGTGCCACCCAGCTGCCATACCAGTCTGGAGATATCCGATGCACGTTTGTTAACGTAATCAGAAGGCCTGGCGACCAACATGACTTTGGGATTGGGTAATACCGTAGCCAACAGTGCGGATTGGCGTGCATTAAGGTTCAGAGCCGTGTTGCCGAAGAATACTTGTGCTGCAGCCTGCGCACCGTAAACCCCCTCACCAAACTCCGCGATGTTTAAATACATTTCCAGGATTCGCTGCTTCGTCCACAACAACTCCATCAACAATGTGTACCAAGCCTCAAGCGCCTTGCGAACGTAGCTGCGCCCGTTCCATAGAAACAGATTTTTAGCCACTTGCTGACTGATGGTGCTCGCGCCGCGCAGGCGACCATCGTTTTCAGTCAATGCACTTTTGATGGAGGAAAAGTCGAAACCAAAATGCTCTGGAAACTTTTGATCTTCAGAAGCGATAACGGCGATCTGCAATTGGGGGGATATTTTTTCAAGAGGTTGCCACCTATGTTTCGCGGATCGTCCGGCGTCCAACTCCCAAGTCATGATCACTGCCGAGCCGGGCGGATCAACCCACTTCAAACAGAGCACTATACCAAAAGTACCCACCACAAAAGCGACCAATAGATACCAGAGCGTTTTAAAAATCGATACGAACAATCTGGACATCAGCCCCACAGCCCCCCGGCTTCTGTTATTGATCATTAAATGTGCCACCAACTCCGACACATGGCCGACTTACGACGGCACACTATACGCACGATGCCGACAAGCCAACACCAGAGCCCAAAACTCCGAAAAATCATTCACCACCACATCGGGCTTATGGGGATAGCGTTCACTGCCCGGAAAGATCTTATTCAACCATCGCTGATCCCACTGCGCTCCATTGAAAAACACACTGGTTACGCCCGCACTCTTGGCGGCAATGGTATCGGTAGTGCTGTCGCCTACATACCACACACCTTCACCCAGCGAGACGCCAAACCCCTGAACCGCTTTTTCCAACTGATCAATATGCGGCTTGCGTTTTTCCGTATCATCGCCACACACGGACACCTCGAAAAACTCTGACCAGTCCTCGCCATTGACATTAGCCAGCTCGGCGACGAAAAACTCCCGATCCCTATTGGTAATCACCCCCACAGGCAGTCCAATATCTCTCAGCCCCTGCAGCACATATCGCACCCGGGGCTCGAAAGGCAAAGCGGTTCCAAAATACTTGCGATAATGTCGGGTGAAATGACCGTGGGCGATGCGTTTGGCTTCGTCGTCTTCGCCGAACAAGACTTCAAAAATATCGGTGCGGGAGATCTTCCGATCCGCTTTGATTTTAGGGTGCAATTGTTTGTACTGCCGGACATGCGTCACCAATTTCATGTCTTCCGGCGACTTGGCTTTATCTTGGGTGACCAGACGCTGCATCAGGTCCAGCTCTTCGAATTCCGCCAGCATATCGTCGACAGCGTGGTACATGGCATCCAGAGTGTCGACCAGAGTTGCGTGCCAATCGAACAGGATCAGTGACGGCGGCGTCAGCTGAGCGACTGACGGATGCCAATTCGGTTCCACATGAACGGGCGG